>CACWOQ010000051.1 GCA_902762505.1 uncultured Ruminococcus sp.
GTTGGAAACGTCCTCCTTGCCGTCCAGATTGCAGATCAGATAATACCGCCCGTTCGCCGCCGCGATCTGGTAGGGGTTGATGATATACTCCCGCACGTTCCCGTCCTTATCGGTACGTGGATGCTGTTTTTTATCCAACCCGTAGCTCAGGTACCGGAAAGAAACCTGCCTGCCGCGGCTGATGGCCTCGTCCAGCACCTCGATGGTGTAAAAGAGCTGCTTATTTTCGTTCGAGCGGTCCGGCAGGGTGCGGATGTGCTTCACCCGCGCCTGGAAGTATTTGTTGGAAAGCCCCTCCAGCTTTTCCACAAGCTCTTTGCACTGAGCGTATGGCACGTGCTTGGAGAACAGCAGGCCGTCGATCAGCAGCCGCAGCTCCGCGTCGGTGAACTCCCGGACGAGATAATAGTCCGAGGTGACAACGCTCTCTATCAGCTTCCCTGTGTCCTTGTCCGGCACCATGCGGATCGATTCGCTGTATTCGATCTCGTACCCCGCCTCCATCAGGTTCGTCAGGTTCCGGCGCACGGCCTTGCGGTCCGCCGTCATACCGTATTCGGTTTTCAATATTTCGATGATGTCCTTCTGGCTCAGGCGATGATCCTCGTCCGTGTACTTCCTGAGAATATCCAGAATGTTCATCACCAGCATTTTTTTCGGTTGCTTTGAGTACATGTGTTATCTCCTTAAGCTTTGATAACTGATAAAAAACTATCAATCTTGATCTTTTTTCCTTCCTCAAGTAGCCTCAGGCAATCGTTCATCTGAAACGGTTTTCCTTTTCCGTCGAGATTCAGATACGCCCAATTTTCATTTCCATGCCAGCCGCTTGCATCCGAATCTCTGTTGTCACATGCGAGATACAGATTGGTATCAACGCAGATCCACGCGATGGGAGTATTGCCGGAAGCCTTTTTCCCTATGTAAAGCAAAGCATGTGAATCAATCGCTTTTTTCTTTTCTGCTTCAGGTTCATCAACATATTCGTATTTGTCGGGATCGAATTCGATCCATTTTTTTAAATATTCGATTTGAAGCATCTTTTGCAGATCGCCGTTTTTATCGCCGTTGAGTGCCAGCAATTCAATCAGCGCTTTTGTATTTGGAGTTAGCTCAAATAGTCCGTTTTTCCAGTTAAGAGCCTTACGTACTGTTTCTTTCTTATTTTCTGCTGCACACATATCTTCAATCACCTCTCTGTATTGATTAATAATACCTGCGATTCCCGGGCGTATGTTTTTGGTTTTACTTACTTCAAATATCCATTTTTTTATATCATCGGAGAATGAGAGTCTAACAATATTCTCATCCTTCAAGTTCCCTTTGCTTTTTTCGGAAGGTTTCCATCCTGTTGGCGTAAGATAATAGATTTTTTGAGATTCATCATCTTTAAAAAAGTACTTGTAGTAATCTTCCAGCTGCGAATCCTGATCGCCGGCGTCTATCTTGACTTCAATCGGATATACTTTTCCTCCGTTGCGGATCACGATATCCACGCGCCGGTTATCTTTGATAACTTCTTCAAGTACTACGGACTCGTCTTTGATTTCAGCTGCGGTCTCGTTAACATTCAGAACCGTTTTTAAGAACAGACGCAAGGGTTCCGTTTTGAGATCGTGTGCGCCGTTTGGTTCCAGAATAGCTCCAAGGAAACGGCAGGTCAGAACTTCTTTTGCTTCAATTCCAAGCGCCTTAAAAATATTGAATCCAGTTGATTCATTATCGGTTTGCCCAAGGAAACAGTCCCGACCGATCAAATCGTCAAGAAAACAACATAATAAACTGAAATCCATCTTATTCACCTCTTGTTTGCTATCATATCAGATCCAAGTATAAAATACAATACCCCGTGCGGCATTTTCAGGCCATGCCTCAGTTTATACTGTTTCCGAAACGGAGGCGTTCGGTATGAAAGACAAAGCGATCCGCAATATCCTTATCTCTTATTTGCAAGCGCAGGGGAAAGAAATGCGCATCTATCAGGAAAAAAGCGTCGGGAATTCCATCTGCGACGTGATGGCGGTCACGGACCGGCTTTCCGGCTACGAAATCAAAAGCGACGAAGACGATTTCCGTCGGCTGGACGATCAGGTACACGCTTATACAATCTTTTTTGATGAGAACTGGCTGGTGGTCAGCAAAAAACACCGTGAGTCCTCCGAAAACCGCGTGCCCGCCGAATGGGGGATCGTCTGCATCGACGAGGGCAGCGTGCAGATCGTCCGCCCTGCAAAGCCAAACCGGCTCGTCAACCGTCGGCGGCAGTTGTCCGTATTGTGGAAGCTGGAGCTGAAAAATATCCTGACGAAAAACGATATGCCGCTGTACGCGCAGAAGGACAAGGGCTATATCGCCGACAGGATCGCGGAAGCGGTGGAGGATGAACTGCTGCGGAAGCAGATCGCAATGGAGCTGCTGCACCGGGATTATTCCGTTTACGACGCGAAGGATTATTCCCTCTATACCGAAGGGGCGGCGCATGAACTGCCCGCCGCGGAACTGGTGGATATGCTCTCGGAAAAGGATCTGCGCCAATATACGCTGGACCAGTGGATCAATCTGTATAAGCAGGCCATGGAGGTGCAGGAGCAGAAGGAAACGCTGTACGTGGAAGAAACACCAGAACGGACGCCCCACGAGATCCCCTATACGGATATCGAGGTTTCCCTCGGCGCGCCGTGGATCGGCAAGCAGATCATCAACGATTTTATAAAGCATATTCTGGGATACGACGAAGGCCATTACCCTTATCAAACCGATTGCTGCGAATACGAACCCATAACGGGCAACTGGTTTGTAAAAGACAAGCGGCTGATGTGGAACAACACCAACGCCACGGTGCGTTACGGGCTGGAGCGTTACAACGCGCTGGACATCATTGAAGCCAGCCTGAATCTGCGGCAGATCAAGCTTTACGATTCCAACAACCGGTATTCCGAGGCGGATACCGTCGCCGCGCTGGAAAAGCAAAAAAAGATCGAAGAGGAATTCAAAAACTGGATCTGGCTGGACGAGGATCGCCGCTGGCTGGTGGAGGACGCCTACAACAAGATCTTTGCCGGAAAGCCGGCTCCGCCGGACGGCAGCAAGCTGACCTTTCCGGAGATGGCGGAGAGCTACACGCTCTATCCGTATCAACTGGACGCGGTACAGAAAATATTGGATTCAAACAACACGCTGCTTGCGTTCGACGTAGGCGCGGGCAAAACGTTCATCATGATCGCCGCCGCCATGAAGCTGCGCCAGTCCGGCCTTTCCCGCAAAAACATGTTCGTAGTGCCGAACCATATCGTCGGGCAGTGGGAGAAGATGTTCACCGAGCTTTATCCCAGAGCCAAGGTGCTGGCCATCGAACCGAAATCCTTCAAGCCGGAAATGCGGCAGAAGGTGCTGCGGCAGATACAAAAAGGCGACTATGACGGCGTTATCATCGCCTACAGCTGTTTTGAAATGATCCCATTATCCACTCAGGCAGTACTTAAAAATATGGACGCGGACATCTCCCGAATCGAACAGGCGATCAAAGACCTGCGCACCAGCCGCAGCTACAACATCTGGAACAAAAAAGAGTTGGAAAAGGAAAAGGCGCGGATCGTCAAGCTTACATACGAATTTCTGGATTCCGTCACCGTGGCCGCGCCGGACGGCGTCAGCTTTGAGTCGCTGGAGATCAACACGCTGTTCCTTGACGAGGCGCACAACTACAAAAACCTGCCGATCAAAACCAAAATGAAAGACCTGAACGGCATCAACACCAAGGGTTCCGCCAAATGTCTGGACCTGCTACATAAGATCCGCAGCGTGCAGAGCGCCAACGGCGGCCGCGGCGCGGTGTTCGCCACCGGTACACCGCTGTGCAATTCCATTTCGGACGCCTACGCTATGCAGATGTATCTGCAGTACGATACGTTGTGCGGGGCACATCTGGACGTGTTCGACAACTGGGTGAAAACCTTCGCGAAGCCGGAGCAGCTCATCGAGATCGACGTGGACACCTCCAAATACCGCATGGTTCGCAAATTCGTGCGCTTCCATAATCTGCCGGAGCTCTCCCGTATGTTCTCCCGCGTCGCCGTGTTTTATGCCGTCGACGACCGGGAGGCGTTGCCCTCGCTTGACGGTTACACAGACGTGACGATCCCCAAATTTAAGGCGTTGAGCGGCTATATGAAAAAGCTCTGTGAACGGACGGAGGAGATCCGCTCCGGGAAGATTGACAGAAAGTTCGATAATATGCTCAAGGTCAGCACCGACGGCAGGAAAGCCGCGCTGGATCTGACGCTGGTGGGTGAAAAACAGCCCTACGACCGGCACTCAAAAATCGTGCTGTGCGTGGAAAACGCCGTCTCGGTCTACCGGCAGTTCCCCGGCGCGACACAGCTCATTTTCTGCGACTACGCCACGCCCAAGCGCGACGAATTCAACGTGTACGACGAATGCAAACGGCGGCTTGTGCTGGAGGGGATCCCCGAAAAGGAGATCGCGTTCATCCACAGCTACCACACCGAAAGCCGCAAGGTGGAGCTGTTCCGCAAATTCAACGCGGGTGAGATCCGCTTTCTGCTGGGTTCCACCTTCAAGCTGGGCGTCGGCGCGAACGTGCAGACAAAGCTTAAGGCGATCCATCACCTGGACGTTCCGTGGCGTCCTGCGGATATGGTGCAGCGGGAAGGGCGCATTTTGCGGCGCGGCAACGAAAACAGGGACGTGCTGATCTTCCGCTATATCGCGCAGGGCAGCTTCGATTCCTATTCCTGGCAGATTCTTGAAACGAAACAGCGCTTTATCTCACAGTTTCTCTCCGGCAGCGCGTATCAGCGTTCGGTTTCCGATCTGGAGGATAACGTGCTTTCCTATGCGGAGGTCAAGGCGCTGGCGCTGAGCGAACCGCTCATGAAGCAGCTTGCAGAAAAAGAAAACGAGGTCAAAGCGCTGGGGATCGTCGTTGTGAAGGAACGGGAAGCAAAGGAACGGATGATCCGGGAGCTTGAGGACGCAAATGCTAGCAAAAACCGACTTTATAAAAGTTGGATCAGCGCACATTCCGCAATGAATTCATTGAGAAATATCAAAAAAGAGGATAAACTCAAGGTATATCACTCACTTGGTGAAGCGCTGACGCCGTCGTTTATTTCCGGACAGACCGGTTCGGGGAATGAATTGCGGGCGTTCTGCTTCGGGATCTCCATCCCACAGCCACAGAATCCCGAAAAACCGTTTCTGACACTGAAGTACCTCGATGAGGAGTATATGATCGAGGTAAGCAATTCACCAAAAGGAAACGCGCAGCGTGTGATCAATTTCATCACAGGTTTTCAAAAAGTTGAAAATGCGAAAGAAAAAGAACTTATCGCAAACGGTGAGCGCATTCAATCTCTGACAAAAGCGCTTCAGAATCCCGATACGGCAAGTGAGAAAAGATACATAGAAAGCCTCGAAGAGCTTCAAAAGCTGAAAGCGATCATAAAAATGCGGATAGCGCCGCCGGAGGACGGCTGATTCTTTCCTTGCAAACAGTTCCTGGATGCGGTATACTGTGAGAGGTGATGAAATCATGTTTTTATCCAAATCCAAATACTGCCGGGCGTGGCAATGCCCGAAAATGCTGTGGCTGGATACCTACCGGCCGGAGCTGAAGGAAGTTACTCCCGCTGACAAGGCGCGCAAGACCACAGGCAACGAGGTGGGCGACCTCGCCATGGGGCTGTTCGGCGACTACGTGGAAGTAACCGCGAAAAAGCCGGACGGCGGGCTGGATATCCCCGCCATGCTGGAACATACCCGGGCGGAAATGGCGAAGGGCACGCCGGTGATCTGCGAAGCGGCCTTCTCCTTTGAGGGGCTCTACTGCGCCGTGGATATCCTCCGGAAAGAGGGGGACGGCTGGGCGATCTATGAGGTGAAGAGCTCCACGCACCCGGACAAAACCGTCTATCTGGCGGACGTGGCGTATCAGAAATACGTGCTGCAAAACTGCGGCGTAAACGTGACAGGGACCTATCTCGTCACGATCAATAACGAATACGTGTTCGACGGCACCCTGCGCATTGAGGAACTCTTCAACGTGACGGACGTTTCCTTTTGGCTGCCCTTTGAGGAGCGGAACGTCCCGGGACTTCTGCAGACAGCCGCCGACGTGCTGGAACGGGATACAGAGCCGGACGTCGATATCTCGGAGCGTTGCAGCGATCCCTACGACTGCGAATACTGGGATTACTGCACCCGCGCGCTGCCGAAACCCAATGTGTTCGACCTGTACCGCTTTCCGCTCAAAAAGGCGCTGGATTGCTATTACGACGGCGACGTGTCGTTTGAAGATCTGATCCGGCACGGGCGCGTTTCCAACATGAAACAGCTGCGGCAGATCGACTTCCAGCTGCACGACAAGGGGACCTTTACGGACGCGGCGGCGATCCGAGGTTTTCTGTCAACGCTCTCTTATCCGCTTTATTTCCTCGATTTTGAGACCATGCAGCTCCCTGTGCCGAAGTATCCGGGCACGGTCCCCTATCAGCAGATCCCGTTCCAGTATTCGCTGCACTACATCGAGCGCGAGGGCGGCGAACTGAAGCACAAGGAGTTTCTGGCGGAATCCGGCCCCGATCCCAGAAGGGCGCTGGCGGAACGACTGTGCGCGGATATCCCGAAAAACGTGTGCGTTACGGCGTATAACAAGGCGTTCGAGTGCGGGCGCATCAAAGAGCTGGCGGCGACGTTCCCGGACCTCAGCGAGCACTGCTGAACATCGAAAGTAACATCAAAGACCTGCTTACGCCGTTTCAATCCGGCTGGTATTACAAGCGCGAAATGGGCGGCAGCTTTTCCATCAAAAGCGTGCTGCCGGCGCTGTTTCCGGACGACCCGGCGCTCAACTATCACAATCTGGAGGGTGTGCATAACGGCAGCGAGGCGATGGACCTCTTCCCACAGATCCAGTTCATGGAACCGGCGGAAAAAGAAACCGCCCGCAGGAACCTGTTAAAGTACTGCGAGCTGGATACCCTGGCGATGGTGAAGGTTTGGGAAAAACTTAAGGCTACTATGGTATAATGGAAAGGAATAACGATAATGGATTTTAACATTTCACTGAAAGACGAAGCGAAAGATTTTTTCTTGTATTCCTATTTTGGAATTGTATCAAAGGATATGTATAATGAATTATGTAGAGACGAAAAGGAACGAAACATCCCTTCTTATGAAGATTTTGTGATTACGAAATGTATTGATCGTGCATATTTAGACTTTAACCGAACCCTGTTGTTCAAGGAAGAATATAAGGGGGACACGAAGAAAAAGAAGAATAAACGTAAAAAAGCACTTTCTCACTTAAAAGATACAATAAGAATAAGCATTGTAGATTTGATTGACAATAAAATAGATGATTATAACAAATGGCACAATCAACTATGCCAAGCATTATTGGAGGAAGCTGAAAAAGGCAATTTCCTAATAGAAAAAGAAAAGGAGATGCCAACACAAAAAAGTAAGGTTTTTTACTATGGTCAGGCACAAAAATGGGTTAATATGACCATAAAATATGTTTGGTTGCTTGGGTTGATTCCAGAGCGATTTGAAAAAGAACTTCATATACCTGTTGACAGATATCTGATTGAAGCCCTCTTGCCAAACTGTGCCGTTCCTACGAAAAATGATAGTGAAATAAAACCGACAGCATTTCAAGCGGACAAAATCGTTCCGTGGAGCGAATGGAATAAAATAAATTACAATGATTTTCAGAGTTGTTGTAAACAATCAAATAAAGAGAAAAATAAACTTCCGCTTGTTTGGGAAAACAGAATATGGATTGAAACGGCAGCAAAATATAGTTTAGAAGAATACTTTACAGAATCAAATGAAATGGAAACCTCCGATAATCCATAACCAATCCAGGACTTTAAAAACTGCTGATATGTTGTTTTTTTCAGCGCCCATGGGACGAAAAGTTCCCATCGGGCGTTGTATTATTATATCAACAAATAAATCTCAACCAAACAGGGAGGAATCACAATGCCAACAGTTTCAATGTGCGCGTCAATTATTCATGGGGACCCGGTGGACCGGGAAACGCTTTCCCGAATCTTAAACGACCATAAAGCATGGTTGGAGGATCGCACCAAGGGCAGGCAGGCATGTCTGCGTGAAATGGACCTTGAAAATGCCGACCTTTCCGGCGCGGATCTTTCTTTTGCGGATCTCTCCGGAGTCTGCCTCATGAACGCGAAGCTGGCGGGAACCAAGCTGACGGGCGCCACTTTAGACGGAGCGAATCTGCATCACGCCGATTTGACCGGCGCGGATTTGTGCGGCGCGCGGCTGTCGCATGCAAACACGCTCGGTGCCTGCTTTGCAAAGGCGGATATGGAACAAGCGATCCTCACGGGCTCCGTTCTTTGGAATTCGGATTTTGAAGAGGCAAACCTGAAAGGCGCACTCCTGACAGGTTCCGAATTATGCGACTGCAACTTTGCGGGGGCGGATCTTTCGTTTGCCGATCTTTATTGCGCCAACCTTGATTACACGGTTTTTCAGGGCGCCGATCTGAAATACGCAAGGATCGGATATGCGGAAAACTCGTTCTACGCCGATTTCAAGAACGCCGACCTTTCCGACGTTGATTTTTCGGAATGTTCCCTGAACGAAAAGCGCATGGAAGGCGTAACCGGCTTTCATCCGCACATGCGGTGCCCGGAGGAAGGTTCCTTTATCGCATGGAAGAAATGCAGGGACGATCGTATCGTCAAGCTGCTGATTCCGGAAACCGCCGCAAGAACAGGCGCTTGTGTTTACGCTTGCAGAGCGTCCGAAGCCGTGGTTCTGGATATTCTGACGCCGGATAATACATCCTGCGAGGAAGCGATCAGCTGCGAGGATCAGGATTTTATCTACCGGAAGGGTGAAACCGTCCGCCCGACGGATGCCTTTGACGACAGTCTGCTGAAAGACGGGAGCGGCGTCCACTTCTTTCTCACACTCGCAGAAGCAGCGTTGTTTAAATGCAGGGAAGAAGAGGATGATCCGGAGGAAGATGAGGAAGCTGCTGTTGATGAAGAGGAGAATGCTTGATGGACATGAACACTTTGAACAGACAAAACGCCTACACCTTTACCGGGCACCGGCCGGAGCGGTTGGAACTCCCCGAAAATCAGGTGATCCGATGGTTAACGGAACAGATCCGGCAGGCGGCAGACGAAGGCTGTACGGATTTTATTACCGGGATGCAGCGCGGCGTGGATATCTGGGCGGCGGAGGCGGTGCTGAAGCTGCGGGACGAAGGCGCGTCTGTACGCTTGATCGCTGCCTGCCCCTTTCCGGAAATGGAAAGCAGGTGGGAGCGCGTTTGGCAGGAAAGGTATTCCCGCATTATATCCGCCGCCGACATGGTGTATATAATCGGCAGCAAACCGGGCAGACAGGCGTTTTTTGAACGCAACCGTTGGATGGTGGATCACGCTTCCCGGTTGATCGCGGTCTATACGGGAGCGCCCGGCGGAACGAAAGAAACGATCAGTTATGCAAGGGAAAAAGGGCTTAAGGTTATCTGTATCAGAAAAGACGAAAGGAGCGGCGAAGCGTTATGATCTTTTGGGACGGGAACGATCTCGACGTGTTTCTGAAAATCGTGGAAACCGTTCTCCTGCGCCGGTGGCTTCAGGTAAAAATGAAGGACGGAGCCGTAAAAAACGTTGCCTCGTTTGAAGACGTCCGGGCGCTTTTGCCGCCGAAAAACAGGTATACGGAACTCTCCAAACGGGAGTATGAAGAGGTTCTCAATACGTTCCTGCCGTCCGGAGAAATGCGCGCGCACCTTTTGAAGGATAAGCTCACAAAATATGAGATCATGGAGCTGATCATCGGCGCGCCCGTCTCGCTGCGGGTAAAGGCGGAATACTGCCGCCGGCTGATGCGCAGGGACGATATGTTTCATGTCATTCTGGATGAAGCGACCTCCGATTTAAAAAGCAACGGATCGGCGGCTGATACGCCGGAAATCAAAGCGCGCTTTCTGCGCGGACATGCAGAGCGTAATTTCTTTACGCGGTATTTTCATGCGATAAGCGCCGCGCTCGACGCATTGGAGCTGCAGCCGGGCGAGCTGTTCTGCCTGAATGAAGCATGGCTGGAGGAGGAAACCATGGAAGAGGGTATGCCGGGCGGTTCGGTCCCTCTTCTTTCTTTTGACGCCGCTTTGCGGTACGTCCGCAATGAAATGGCAGAGGAGGAATGGACAGACGATACACTTTGCTGGACGAAACTTGAAAATGGATCCCCTGCGAAAACGGTGAAATGCGCCGCACCTACACCTATTATCTGATCCGGGACGAGGTCGTTTACTTTGATCTGCCGGAGCCTGCGGCTCCGGGCTGCTTTGTAGACCGTCTGTTTTTTGACAGATTTCGGTATTCCTTATCCGGCGTCCATCTGAATCTTTCCGTCCCCTACCGCCCCGGCGATATCGTGGAAATCAACTGTCTTCCTTTCATCCCGGTCAGCCGCGTGGTGCTGCTGGAGGTCGGAAACGACTGCTGCGGCGTTTCATGCCTGCATCGCACAAAAGACGGTTTCTGGGAAGCGGGCGCCTTAAAACACGGGCATTTTACGGATGCGCTCACGTTCAGTTTTTGCATCTCCCCGCTGTATCGGATATCCTCTTTTACCGGAACGCTGCCGCCCGGGGAAAAGCTGCCGGCGGCGGTGCGGGCGTATATTGCCGGGGATGCCGAGAAGGGCAAACGGCTGTGGGAGGATATTCACCATGTTATGAGGAAACAGCATACAGACAGCCTGACGGAGAACGATATCATGCGTTTGCTCGAAAAATAACAGAAAAAATATTGCATAAACGGCTCCGCCAACTGACAGAGCCGTTTTCGATTGTATACAGGGCCGAGCGAATCGGTCCGTGCTGTCAGAAAAACGATTCAAAATTTTTACTTGACGATAAACTGCGTAAAGCCGTCTTCTGCGGTGCCGAGGAGTTTATATCCCACGTCCCTCGAGTAATCATACAGGTCCACGGATATTTCCCCCTCGTTCCCCAGCGCGAACAATTCCGGTTCTGTCTCCGCAAGCAGACCGTCGAAGGCCGCCGCTCCGTCTTCTTCGAGACCGAGCACATGGTCCCGGTATTCCTCATCGGAAAACTCTTTGACAAGCTCGGCTTTGACAAAATCACGGACCAGCATCATATAGTATTCCTTGCGGGCATAGATCTTCTCGAACAGCGCGACCGCCGCATCTGCCGACACGTCGGATACGCCTTCGTCCGGCGTAAATACGGTGAACAGCTCTTTGCCGCACCAATCCACCCTTGCGACGTACGCGCCTCTGTCATATCTCAGTTTCGCTCCTGTGCTGATGGTATACTGTTTCATACTGTTTCTCCTTTTTTTGATGATTTTATTGTAAACAAATAAAAATGGGTTGTCAAGTTCAGTTATTTAAGTGGGAATCGTTTTTTGAAACAACATCGCAACCTTTTTCGCCCGAAGCTGTTTGGCTTAATCCAGACAGCATTTGTAGTGCCTGCTGTGATCGTACCGGATCTCCGGTTCCGTTGTGATACCGAATGCAGCTTTGATTTCAGCGATATACTTTTCTTCGACATGCGGATTCATATAGACGACCGCTTTTCCTTTCGCGGCGTATTCCACCCTGCCCCGGGGATAGTAATTGTAGGGCTTATTGCAGGGCTTAACCTGCTCCCACAGCAGCTTGTGGTTGAAGGTTTTACCGGACTTGGCAACGCCGCCGGTTGCCGTTTCGTCAAACGGGAAAGCAAGAAGCTTCCCCGCAACGATCCAGAACACGCCCCGTTGGTTCATATCGTTTGTCCCTCCTGTTCATTTTCCGGTGCAGGTAGCTCATACCGCACGAACCAGACGCCGTCCGTGCCTCGCATCCGGCACCCCACGGCTGTTTTTGTGAAGCCGAGTTTTTCGATCAGCTTCTTGCTCGGGTCGTTTTCGCATACGACCTCCGCGATCACGGTTTTGCCGTTGAAGCCGAACAGCGCGCCGCTGCGGAATTGCGCGATAAACGCCCGGATCGCTTCCGTGGCGAACCCCTGTCTGCGATGCTCTTTGAAAAAATAGAATTCCAGATTCGCGGAGGCGTCCATGAGCTCCGGCATCAGCCCCACGTAGCCGATCATCTGTCCTGTTTGCCGGAGGCACACGGCATAACAAAACACGAGATGGCTTGTAAAATCGATCATGCCGTAAAAGATCTTCTGAGTATTCCTCGGCGTATTGAAAAAGCCACTCGTCCGCATCCGACAGATGGTGTAAATACTCCTCCAAATCCGTCCCGTTGTCAGCGGGGCGCAGATATAATCTTTCCGTTTCAATTCTGTTCAACATACGTTCTCCTTTCAGGCGATGAAGCCGATTACGTTGGTGCAAACCGCTCTTTTTATTGCCGGCAGGTCGATATCCGCTTCCTCGATCGTGGTGAGCGTTTCTTTTGTCACGGCGGCGAGGTCCGTCGTCAGCAGCCGACTGGCCATGTTCATCTTTGCCTGCTCCACCGTGTTGCGGGCGTATCTTCCGTTGCCGAAATCCGGTTCCAGCCGCGCAGCTTCAAACACGGTATGCAGTTTTTCCACGGCGTCTTCACTGAAGGAGACGCCCTTTTTCTCGCCGATCAGCTTGGCGATAGCGCAGAGCTCGTCCGCCGAATAGTCGGCAAAGGGCACGTGGAACGCGATACGGGAGCGCAGACCGGGGTTTTTCTCAAGGAACGTCTCCATCTCGTCGGGATAGCCCGCGAAAATCACCACCAGATCCTCCCGCCGGTTTTCCATCTCCTGCACGATGGTGTTAATGGCCTCGTCACCAAAGCTGCCGCCACGGTCATCCACGAGAGAATATGCTTCGTCGATGAACAGCACGCCGCCCATGGCTGCCTTGAATTTCTCCTGCACGGTCTTTGCCGTCCAGCCCACGTACCGTGCTACGAGGTCGCTGCGGCCCACCTCCACGAGATGCCCTTTGCTGAGAAGGCCGTTTTCTTTCATGATCTGCGCGAAAAGCCGCGCCGTGGTGGTTTTCGCCGTGCCGGGGTTGCCGGTGAACACCATGTGCATGGCGGGGCGGTCCTGCTTCACACCCATATCCTTATACATGTGTTGCAGCTTGTAATAATCCAGCGCTTTGCCGATCACGCTTTTCGCTTCGGTAAGCCCGATCATCTCCTGCAGCTCGTCCCACGCGCTGCCCTTTGCCGTCTTTTTCGCCGCCTCCCGGCTGTTGACGGCCATTCCCCCGTACTGCGGATAAACGGAGGTTTTCAGTTTTTCGTTGAACCACCCGTCAAACCGCTCACGCAGCTCCGACGGCAGATAGGTTTTATCCGGCTCCGCCAGCCTCAGCAGACGCTTATCCGAGCGCACGCCGTTTTCCCTTGCCAGCCGCTTCAAAAACGATGCGGCGCGTTCGCCTGCCAACAGGTCTTCCCGCAGTTCGATGAGGTCCATATTGCTCAGGCTCTCATACAGCGTGCCCTTCTCCTTTTCGCAGACCCGCGGCAGGCAGAAGACCGAAAGCACGCGGTTGCGGTATTTCTGCGCGTATTCGCCCACAGCCGTGATAATAGCAGCAGAAGAGGAGGCGAAATCATCCTCTTTTCCATCGTTTTCAGAGGGGAGAAGCAGCGTCAGCATCCCCCCGACAGAGCTGCCGTAAACAGCCTCCAGCCATTCAGATGAAGGGGAGCTGCAATAGCGCAGATCGGCACAGCAGCAGCGGCGGTTGCCGATACGACCGTTTTGAATGAGCGCTTCTCCGAGCACGTTCGCAAAGTTGTTCTGCGTTTTCTCCGCATCCGCGGTGATCAGATAATGCACGGGGTGCCCTTTCACCTTTGCGATGCGCCGCTGCGCAAAGATCCTTTCCAGCTCCGGCGCGAGCGTATCCCTTGCGGGCAGCTCATCCGCACGCCGAAAAAGGCTCTCCCGGTTTTCACCGTCGGCAAGCATAAATTCACGGAAAGAGCAATCTCTGTAGCCGTGCCGCATAGGGACAAGCGACGTATCCTCCAAGATTTTGTCGTCGTCTTCGATGTAATCTCCCCGATAGGCGTTCCGTAAACGTTGATTCCAGTCTGTAAAGGTGATCTCCTCCGGCGCGGAAACCTCGGCGGAAACGCCGATTTTACGCATAAAATCCTCCGCGCGCCGGCTTAGATTTTTGTCATCCGTAACCAGCGCCGCCCCCTTGATCCGTGCGCCTCTGATCTCCGTAAGGAAGAAAAAGTCCTCTTTACCCTCGTTGCGACCTTCGGTTCTGTCGCAGATCTCCTCTTTACGCTCCCGATACGTTTCCCTGTCCTTGTTTCCCTCGATCCATTCTTTATCCGTTGCCGTCGCCGTGAATTTCAAAAACTGCATGTTGCCGTCCTCCCATGTTTTTGTCTGCAATCTATTTATACCATTTTTTATGGGGCAAAAACGGGGCAAGGGCGTTTTGATGCACAAAAAAAAGCAGCATGGTTTCCCACACTGCACAGCACTTTTTTTCCTTCTCCATTCGTTGATGCCGTTGATCAGCAGGTTGCACTCGAAGTCCGTAAACTTCATTTTGACTTTCTTTTCTTTCATAATGAAAAACCTCCTGTTATTTGGTGATTTCATGATACCAAATAACAGGAGCGCCGTCGAATGTGTGAATTGATTTTTTTGATTATGTATATTTTTTCTGCCAATCAGCTCTTATTTGTGAACCCCCTTATGAACACCCGTACCATGAAAACCACTGGGAAATTTTCCGGTGGTTTTCTTTTTCAGCAAGGTTTTCCTGGGATTTCTGCGCTCCGCAAATATGTGCGTTCCGGAGCCGTACGAGTGCCGTGACACACGGGGTATTTACCCTTTCGACTTTTCGCCATCAAAGTCTTGCTCATTCTCCAACGCAAAAATAAACGTTGCGGACACTTCACCGACACCCCGACACTTCACGTACAAATCTAACCGTTCTATCTCTGCCCTGCTTCCATCCCGGAGGCAGGGCTTTTTTCATTTCAAGGAAGGAGTACTACCCTATGCAAATCCTCATATACCGTTTACATAACTATTATTGTCACCTCGTCACCACGGACGAATACGGCACTCCGGAGCGTGTTTATGAATGTTATCTGAAAGAGATGCACGATCAGGACGATCA
>CACWOQ010000052.1:0-14979 GCA_902762505.1 uncultured Ruminococcus sp.
GTCCTCCGTGCATTATGTTGATGTGGTAACTTCATTTTACACCTTGGACATCTTGAAGTCAATATTTTTTTGTTGCACTTGATATTATAGCGTGCCGGATACCGTATTCAGCCATTGCCTGACGCACGCCTTCGCCCACGGCTTCTTCGTTTCCGTACATATATGCTGTGTCGATCAATCTTCCGCCGTTTTTCAGCAGAGCCTTGACGGAATTCACACAGACGTCATGATCGAGCGAATAAGTGCCGAGTCCCATGATCGGCATGGTATAACCGCTGTTGAGCAGGACCGTTTTTTCTTCAAAATCGAATTCTCCGACTTTCCGGGCAGGATCCTCCGCTTTTGCTTCGTCCGGGGAATAGTTCGTTTCTTCCTCAGTCGATGCGTCGGCGACCGTTTCCGGAAATGAAGTCTCCGCGGTTTTTTCCGCGCCGGCGTCAGGCCGGGGAGTCTGATTACAGGAAACGGTCAGGATCGCGAGCATGAATAAACAGAGCAGCGCGAAAATGATTTTCCCGGCTTTTTTCATCTCAAATATTCCTCAAAGAAGGCGGCGAGTTTATCGAACGGGATCGCTCCGGTTTTTCCGCCGTCATAAAGATCGGTGTGCGACGCGCCCGGGATGATATACAGCTCCTTATTGTCAGCGTATTTGCTGTCCTTTATCATATTCGCGTATGCGTCGCGGCTGAAATAGCAGGAATGTGCTTTTTCGCCGTGGATAAGGAGAACAGCGGAACGGATCTCGTTTGAGTATTTCAGTATCGGCTGATTCATAAAGGATTCGCATCCTATCACGTTCCAGCCGCCGTTTGAATTGAGGGAACGGGGATGATAGCCGCGCTCCGTCTTGTAATAATCATAGTAGTCTTTTACGAAATACGGCGCGTCCTCCGGCAACGGATCGACGACACCGCCGCCGAGCTTGTATTCGCCCGCTTTGTAATCGGCGATCCTCTGCGCGCACATAGCGGCCTTTTTCGCATAGCGCGCTTCCTCGCTGTCTTCAGAATCGAAATAGCCGTTCGCGTTGACGCGCGTCATATCGTACATGGTCGAGGCGACAGTCGCCTTTATGCGCGTATCCAGCGCGGCGGTATTGACCGCCATGCCGCCCCATCCGCAGATGCCGATTATACCGATACGATTCGGATCGACCTTGTCGCACAGGGAGAGGAAATCCACCGCCGCCATAAAATCCTCGGTGTTGATATCGGGCGACGCCATATACCGCACGTTCCCGCCGCTCTCACCGGTGAAGGACGGATCGAAGGCAAGCGTCAGATAGCCGCGCTCCGCCATAGTCTGCGCATACAACCCGGAGCACTGCTCTTTGACGGCTCCGAACGGACCGCAGACGGCGATCGCCGGGAGCTTTCCCTCAACGTCCTTCGGGACGTACATATCAGCAGCCAGCGTGATGCCGTACCGGTTGATAAAAGTTACCTTGCAATGATCTGTCTTTTTGCTTTTGGGGAAGGTCTTATCCCATTTCTTTGTCAGCTTCAGTTCTTCCGTTTTCATCATGATCGTGTTTCCTTTCACATTTTATCGGTCTGCCGGATCACATAGTCGAACCGGTCGATTTTTTTCTGATTTTCGTGCATCTTATCGATCAGATCGCACCGCTTTGATCTGAGAAACCGTATCAGATCGTTTTTGATGCCGTTTTTGTACAGTCTGACCGCTTCGCTTGTCGTATCGCCGTCAAATCCGGCATCCGCAAGGCAATCGGTCAGCTCTCTTTCATAGTCGCTCATTTTTACGTCAGCCTCCTCAACATTTCTTTACAATTTCATTATACCACCTTGACAAACGTTTCGCTAATGGTTATAATTTATATCGTGATATGAACGAAAGGAATAACATAAAGATATGGAGATAAGGACTTTGCGCTATTTTCTTGCGGTCGCAAGAGAAGAAAACATGACGCGGGCGTCGGAGACGCTGCACGTGACGCAGCCGACGCTTTCAAAGGCGCTCAAGGCGCTTGAAGACGAGCTCGGCAAGAAGTTGTTTGAAAGGCACAGCTTTTCGATCTCGCTGACGGAAGAGGGAGCGCTGCTGCGCGACCGCGCGGAGGATCTTGTCACAATGGCGGACAAGATCGAAAAGGAATTTGTTTCGCTTTACGATTTCAAAGGCGGCGAGCTTTTTCTCGGTCTTGCGGAATCTTATCAGATCAAATATATAGCAGATGCGGTCAGAGAGCTGAAAAACCGCTGCCCGAAGCTGCGGTACCACGTCACAAGCGGCGACACCGAGCAGGTGGCGGATAAACTGCAAAAGGGGCTTCTTGATTTCGTCGTGTTGGCGGAAGAACCGGATCCGAAGAAGTACGAATTCCTTCCGCTCCCTGAAGCCGACGTCTGGGGTCTGGTATTTCCGTCAGACGATCCGCTTGCAAAGAAAAAGACCTTCAAGCCGAAGGATCTTATCGGGCTTCCGCTGTTCTGCTCGCGGCAGGCGTGGGAAAATGAAATCGCGGTGTGGGCGGAAGATTTATATAAGGAATATCATCTTGAAGGATCGTTCAAGCTCTCATACAACGGCGCGATCTTTGCAAAGGCCGGACTCGGGTATCTGCTAACCTTTGACGGGATCGTGGATACTTCGGAGCAGAGCGGACTTGTATTCAGACCGTTATCGCCTCGACTTGAAACCAAACTGTATCTCGTTTGGAAAAAGTTTCAGCCGCTCACCCCGATCGCCGAACGGTTTCTTGAAGAGATGAAAAGGACGTTCGTCTGACAGCAATAAATCCGAGGCAGGGAACTTTTTGAAAGGTTTTTTGTTTTTCCTTCTGTCGAAATCACGCCATGTTTTTATTTATCCGTTTGTCGACGCGTCTTGCACCGTTAACGGCAAGCCGTTTTACGCAAATCAAAAACGCTCCGGAAGCACACCGGGGCGTTTTATTCTCTCATTTTTTTCTGTTTTTTGCAGCGACGACTGCGGCTGCGGACGCTGCGACAAACGCGGCGGCGGAGGCAATTATGACTGCTGTTTTCCACGCTGTGCCGCCGTTTTTTCAGGTTTGGCAATACACCTGCACGGTACGTGTTATGTCGCTGCAAACGCTCGTTACGGCCCTAAAATAGCAATCGGCCATTTCCGCGTAACCCTTGGCGGAAAGGTGGAGCAAGTCGCTGCTCAGCGCTTCGGCTCCAAGGTTGAATATCTCAGTATAATTATCCGCGATCGATATACGTTTGTCCGAGTCAGCTATTGTATCGACTTCTTTGCACAGAGCCTTGTTATACTCCGTTATATATTCGGCGTATTGTCTGAACGCGGACGGATCACCGAACGGCATAACCGTACCTACAATAAATCTCCCGTTCTCCGGCAGGCCGTTCAGAATTGAATCGGCGAGCGTTCTCCAGCGTTTAATAAGCTCTGTCCGCACGCCGTTCGTATCTGCCGCGATCTTTGCAAGCCCGAGCTGGATAATATCGTTTATGCCTATCATCATAACGACAACGTCGGCGGAATATTTGCCCGTTATATCCCTGATAAGCGTATCCACGCCGTAATTATTGGCGGGTGCGTAGCCCTCATGAGATGTAACGACCCATCCGTTATGTCCGTCGCTTCGGTACATAAAGGGTTGATCGACCGTTGTACGGACGCCTCCCGTACCGTCTCCGCCGTGGCTTGCGACTGTGGAGCCGACAAACACGACCCTTCCGTATTCTTTTACGAGCATTTCCGAAAGTTTCTGCCTGCAGCCCGTTTTCGGAAGCGGGCCGTCGGGAGTACACCCGTTTGTTATGGAATCGCCGACAAGGCATATTCTCATTGGGAGCTTCCGGCCCTGGCCGGTCATATACCATCCGGTACGGATGTCTCTGTTTGCTATATCATAGGCCGCGGTATGCGCCTTCGGAGAATCGCCCGCGTCGTCGTCACCTATCGTTTTTTCGGCGTCCGGGAGTATGATCCGGGCGCGGCTGTATTCGTTATCGCAGGTAAGGACGACAACAAAAGGTTCGTCGCTTGGCGACACGGCTCCGGTTTCGCTGAATTTCAGATATTTTTTTCCGTCGGTGCTGCGTATCGAACATCGTCCCTCTCCGTCCTCTGTATACACTCTGAAATCCGTCTGCCCGTCCGCCGTGAGCATTCTGCCGGTATCGCAGTTCATAAAGCACCAAACATTTCCGTTTCCGATCTTATCGTAAAAGTCGCCCGACTCGGCGATTTGCTGATCAAGTGTTTTCAAATTCTGTCCTCCCCCTTCGGTGATATGCGTCGCATACCGGTTTGTTTTGTCGGCCCCGTCCGTCGGTATCCAGCAGAAATCAAGTCCTCCGGACTCGAAGTTCCCTTTGAGCATTTCGCCGCCCGCGCCGCGTATGACCTCCGGTGAAACGAATCCTTTATTTGTATCGTCGAGAAAATACTCCACTATCGACAGACCGTATGCGGAGTTATCAAACCCGCTCTCCGCCAGGGAGAACACAAGCTGCAGTGTATCGGAGTACAGATCCGAGCCTATCCTTACTGTCTGTCCCGTATAACTCACAGCTGTGAGCGCTCTCTGCAGTTCGCCGTCAGCCGCGTTTTTCTGCCGCAGCCAGACCCAGCCGGTCCGGAAAAGGTGCACGGGTTTTGTAAATTTTACCGTATATATATCGCTCCCCGTATCGTGTGTTACGGATATCACTTCGACACAATCAGCTTCAAACGCGTCAGAGTTAAATGAATTTACCGCAGTTGTCATATTTGTATTCTCCTCAATGTTAATTTTAGTGTCAATAACATTATAACTCCGGGTAAATCTATTGTGATGACAATATGATTAATTAAGAGTTAAAATACGCGCTCAATTAAATGACATGTTACGATTGTTTGCCGTTAAGTCATATCCGCGCCGCGCGGAAAAAGCGCGAAAGACGTGCCGGGCCGGCGAATTTAAGACTGCGCGTCCGGTCCGACGCTTATCATATCCAGCACCGCACGCGCGGCGTTATGTATGAAATCGAGATTTGCGGGCTTTTTGTCCGCTGGGACGATGTATCCGAAGTATTTTTTCAGCAAAACCGGATATCCGCGCTCCCATGACGAAGAGACGGCATGGCGTATGTCGCGCTCTATGTGCGATCTGCTGTCGCCGAAGATCCTTTCAAGCTCGGAATAAATAACGCGCTTCGTATACCCTGGCTTGTTCACGAACGCACAGATCGCGACCGCTTCCGTCAGATATTTGTGTCCTCGAAAGTATCCGGGTATCCCGAGCTCGAGCAAAAGCTCGCGCGACGCGGCGCGGTAATGCACGGGCATTTTCGTCACGGTGTCGCCGACAACGGGATCCGGCGTCATAATTGAATCAGACATAACGACTCCTTTCACGGTAAGTATATCAAATATCCGTCCGTATGTCAATACTTAATTTTTTTTATCAGCCCTCTTGATTTTAAAGAAATAGTGTGGTATAATACCAAAACACGCAAAAGCGTGATACGAGCGGAGTTCGGCCTCTAAATCCTTCGCTTAACAAAACAAAACCAAGGAGAAAGAAAATGAAAGAAAAACTCAGATCCGCGGCAGCGGATACGAAGCTGCTTTTCCGCAGCATCCCGCCGGTCATCACAGCGTTGTTCACGGTTTCCGTGGTGGTGATGAATATTCTTGCGAACAAGACGATCTATCAGAACGGCTGGCTCGCGATCGACGGAGGAATACTCGTATCCTGGCTGTCGTTTTTGTGTATGGACGTTGTCACGAAGGCGTTCGGACCGAAAGCTTCGACCAAGCTTTCCGTCTTCGCCATGCTCGTGAACCTTTTCGTCTGCCTGATGTTCTACGTCGTCAGCATCATTCCGACGAAGGAGGATTTTTCCGCCTTCAATACCGTAGTCGGCGGCACGTGGTTCATACTGCTGTCGAGCGCTGTGGCGTTCATATCGTCCGCCGTGATAAACAACTTCCTTAACTGGGGCATCGGCAGACTGTTCCGCAAGAATCCGGACGGGAAGCTCGCATACGTTGCGCGAAGCTATATTTCTACGTTTATCGGACAGTTTTTCGATAACTTCATCTTCGCCGTCCTCACCTTCACGGTATTTGCGCCGATATTCTGGGACGGCTTTCACTGGACGCTGCTTCAGTGTGTGACATGCTCGCTGCTCGGCGCGGCGCTCGAGCTTGTTATGGAGGTCATCTTCTCGCCGATCGGCTACGCGATACTGAAAAACTGGAGCAGAGAGGGGATAGGCAGCGAATATAAGGAGAAAAACGCATTATGAGAGTAATAATAACCGGCAGCTCCGGCGGGATAGGCTCCGCCGTTGCACAAAGGTTCATATCCCTCGGTCATACCGTTTACGGCATTGATCTTAAACCGGCGGTCATATCGGATCCGCTTTATACGCATTATACGGCTGATCTGCGCGATCCCGGCTCGCTGCCGAAAATAGAAGACGCGGAGATAATCTTCAACAACGCCGGCGCTCAGAACAGCGAGGACGATATAGACAGCAATCTGAAAAGCGCGATATACGTGACGGAGAAGTATATGAACTGCCCGTCGCTTAAGTCCGTTCTTTTCAACGCGTCCGCGTCGGCTGTGTCGGGGCAGGAATTTCCCGTGTATGCGGCGTCGAAGGCGGGACTTCTCGGATATATGAAAAACACGGCGATAAGGCTCGCACCAAAAGGTATAACAGTCAACGCCGTAAGCCTCGGAGGCGTGTATACGCCGCTGAACGATCCCGTTGTCAACGATCCGGAGAGCTGGGACGCGATCATGGCGGTAACGCCGCTGAAAAAATGGATGACCGCCGGTGAGGTCGCCGACTGGGTCGTGTTCCTGACGACGGTGAACAGATCGATGTCCGGTCAGAACCTGCTGATCGACAACGGGGAATACGATCTTACGCCCACGTTCGTCTGGAAAGAATAAAACGCAGCAGCGCCGCGCCGGAACAGGCGCGGTGTTTTGAATATGTTACGTTTAACACTATTCCCGTTCACTTTTTAAGTCCTGTTTTTGTTGACAACGAAGGGTTTTTGTGGTATACTTCAATAGGAGCGGTGCACGGACCGGAAATCGCGCAAGAAAAGACCTTCACGGTTCCGGTATCGTCCGGCTCCGCCCCGGAGCGGATCCGCGCCGGGAATGCATCAAAGACGAAAGGTATGGAAAAATGGCAAGAGTTGATTTCGGAGCAAAAGCGTACAGCTATCCGCAGCCTGTGTGGATCATCGCAACGTATGACGAAAACGGAGTGCCGGACGCGATGAACGCCGCGTGGGGCGGGATCAGCGAGGAAAACGAGCTTTCCGTCTGCCTGTCTGCGGGGCATAAGACCTGTAAAAATTTTGAAAAGACCGGAGCATTTACGGTAAGCATGGCGGACGCCGCGCACGTCGCCGGATGCGACTACGTCGGTATCGCTACGGGAAACAAAACGCACGATAAATTCGCCCGCGCCGGCTTCACGGCGACTAAAAGCGAGCGCTGCAACGCGCCGATCATAAACGAGCTTGCGGTGTGCATAGAATGCAGCGTGATAAGCTACGACAAGAAAAGCTGCATCCTCAAGGGCAGGATACTGAACGTCAGCGTTGACGAGAGCGCCATGACGGACGGCAAGGTGGACGTTTCGAAGGTCGCGCCGATCTGCTTCGATCCCTTCAACAACGCGTATCACGTTATCGGCGAAAAGGTCGGTGACGCGTGGGGCTCGGGAAAGGAGCTTTTGAAATGAAAAAGTATCTTCTGCCTGTCGGCTGCAAAGCCTATAAAGCGAATCTTCACTGTCACAGCACGTTTTCAGACGGCAAGTATACCGTTGAGTTTCTGAAGGAATATTACAGATCTCACGGTTACAGCGCCGTCGCGTTCAGCGATCATAACGTGCTCATACCTCATCCGGAGCTTTTCTCGGACGACTTTATCCCGCTGACGGCGACGGAGATCGACGTGAACGAGCACGGCACAGAATGCTGCTATCATCTGAACTTCATATCCGCGGATAAGGATAAAAATGAATTTCCGCCGATAGATCGGGTATATTCGACCGAAGGGATCAATAAAATAATCAAGACCGGCAATGAAAACGGATTCATTTGCCAGTACAACCACCCGCGCTGGTCTTTGCAGACGGCGGAGCAGTACAGGGATCTCAAAGGGCTCTGGGCGTTTGAAGTGTTCAATACGGGCTGTGAGCTCGAGCTTCACGACGGCTGGGGCGACCGCGAATACGAGGTCATCTGCCGCGACGGCGGCGAGCTTCCCGCCGCTACCGCAACGGACGACAACCACAACTGGGCGAACGATCCGGACAGCCCCGACGACGATTCCTTCGGCGGCTGGACTACGGTGTTCGCGCCCGAATTAACGTACGGCGCCGTATATGACGCGCTGAAAAAGGGCGACTGCTACGCTACTACGGGACCGGAGATATATTCGCTTTACGTCGAGGACGGAAAGCTTCACGCATCGTTTTCGCCCGCGTGCTCCGTTTGCCTGCGTTTCGAGACTCGCCGCACCGGAGTCGTTCACAGCCACACGGACAGCCTGACGGAGGCGGAATTCGACGTAGGCGGACAGTACCGCTATTTCAGACTCGAGGTCAAGGATTCGCACAACAACAAGGCAATGACGCGCGCATATTCATTTGAAGAAGTAAATAAATAAAACGGAGGAATAAAAAAATGGCAGACCGCATCGTTCTCAACACGATCTCATATCACGGACACGGGGCGATAGAGAATATCGTACCCGAACTCACGGCAAGAGGCTTCAAAAAGGCGTTTTTGACCTCTGACGCCGATCTCGTTAAATTCGGCGTCACCGCCAAGGTCACGAACCTGCTTGACAAAGCGGGCTTCGCGTATACCGTATACAGCGACATCAAGCCGAACCCCACAATCGAAAACGTCAAAAACGGCGTAAAGGCTTTCAGAGCGTCCGGCGCCGACTGCATCATCGCGCTCGGCGGCGGCTCGAGCATGGACACCGCGAAGGCGATAGGCATCATCGTCAACAACCCGGAGTTTGAAGACGTCCGTTCGCTTGAAGGCGTGGCGCCCACAAAGAATCACGCCGTATTTACGATAGCCGTTCCGACCACCGCCGGCACAGCCGCCGAGGTCACGATCAACTACGTAATCACCGACGTTGAAAAGAAGCGCAAATTCGTTTGCGTAGACACGAACGATATCCCCGAGATCGCGGTAGTCGATCCCGATATGATGTCCTCGATGCCGAAGGGACTCACCGCGGCGACCGGTATGGACGCTCTCACCCACGCGATCGAAGGATATATCACCAAAGCGCACTGCACTATATCCGATATGTTCCATCTCGAGGCGATCCGCCTCATCGCCGCCAATCTTCGCGGCGCCGTCGCGAACACTCCCGAAGGCAGAGAGGGAATGGCGCTCGGACAGTATATCGCCGGCATGGGCTTCTCGAACGTCGGCCTCGGCATAGTCCACAGCATGGCGCACGGACTTTCCGCCCTGTACGACACGCCTCACGGCGTAGCCTGCGCGATCCTGCTCCCCGTAGGACTTGAATACAACAAGACCGTTTCGGGCAAGCGCTACCGCGCGATCGGCAAAGCCATGGAGGTCCCCGGAATCGACTGCATGGACGACGAGCAGGCTGCTGACGCGACTATCGCCGCCGTGCGCAAGCTCTCCGCCGACGTCGGTATCCCCGCAAACCTGCACGGAATACTGAAGGAAGAGGACGTACAGTTCCTTTCCGAATCCGCGTACGCCGACGCGTGCCGTCCCGGCAACCCGCGTGAAACGAGCGTAGAGGAGATCAAAGAGCTTTACAGAAGCCAGCTCTGATAGTAAACAAAACGCCGCTTTGCATCGTCAAAGCGGCGTTTTTTATAATATCTGAGAAAGGACTTCGCCGATCGGCGCGTTGATCTGAACGTATCCGTCGCCCTCAAGCCCGAGGTCGAGCGGCTCGCGGTTTATGACAGCCGTGTATTTTCCGCGAAAATACGATATGAACGACGCCGCCGGGTAGACCCGGAGCGAAGTGCCGCCGATAATAAGCATGTCCGCACGCGATATCGCGTCTATCGCGCGATCGACCGCGTCCTCCGGCAGGGATTCGCCGTAAAGGGTTACGTCGCAGCGGACGACACCGCCGCAGGCGCAGCGCGGAACGGGATCGGGGCTGTCGTAGATGAAGTCCGGCGGATATTTTTTGCCGCACCTCATACAGTAATTCCTCTCCGTCGAGCCGTGTATCTCAAAGACGTTTTTGCTTCCCGCCTTCTGATGCAGACCGTCAATGTTCTGCGTTACGACGGCGCGCAGCTTTCCGCGTCTTTCAAGCTCGGCAAGCGCCTTGTGAGCCGCGTTTGGCTTTACGTTTCGCGTATCGAGCTTCTGCCTGTAAAACTCGAAAAATACCTTCGGATCATACAGCAGGCATTCGCGGCTCAGCAGATACTCGGGCTCGTATTCGTCGAACCTCACGTCGTGCTGATTGTACAGCCCGTCCTTGCTTCGGAAATCCGGCACGCCGCTCTCGGTCGATACTCCGGCGCCGCCGAAAAAAACGATGTTTCCGGACTCGCCGATCATCCGGGCGAGCCGTTCGGTTTTTCCGTCCATCTTAAAGCGTGGATCTTATATATTTGGAGACGGCGGAAATACCGGCTGACAGCGACAGACCGTTGATGCCGAGCAGGGAAAGCTCCGACAAAACGTTTTCCGCGTCCTCGATGCGGATGACGGAAACGCGCTCGGCTATGAGCTTGCGCGCCGCTTCGTCCGCATCTGCCGAAAGTCCGCTCAATAAATAAGCCGTTCCGCGCAGAGCGAGACGCTCCGTCGTCTTCTCCGGTATGACGAACAAGGGCTTCAGCAGGTCGATCGGATCAATATCGCGTTTGAAGAACGGCTTCTCCGTCGTCACGCGGCGGTAAAGCTCCTCAGCGGATTCGTCGAGATATCTCGAGCCGCCCTTCAGCTGCTGGAAGCGTCTTGCGGGCAGAGAATTGATCGCCGCCTCGTAAAGCCAGCGCTTCGCAGAAAGCTCAAAGCCGGGCAGACACGAGAGCATGAGCGCTCTGTCACCGTTGCCGCCGGCGCAGTCTGTGTCCGGTACGGCGAAAACGGATACCTCGCCGCCGTTTTTGCACGCGAAATACAGCGCTACGAGCGGATCCGACGTAAGCTCGGTCATTCTGACGGGGCAGTTGTTCTGCTGCATACGGACGAGACGGTCGAAATACGTGCATCCGCGAAGCTCCGCGGCGCATTCGACCGATACGCTTTTATATATCCTGTCTTCCTTCGCCTGCATCCCGTACGTCAGAACGTCGGGCATGATGTCGCCCGCACAGTAGAAAAGTCTGTATCTGCGGCTCCCGTCGTCGGTGAAAAGCCCCGGCTCACCGACGGTTTCGGCAAACGAAAGCTTTTCTTCAAGCACGGCGCGGTAGTACTCGCGCTCGCGGTCCGAAAGGTCCGCGTCCCCGGACAGCTCTCTGTACGCTTCGATATAAGCGTCCGCCACCGCCGCGTCCGATGAGGAAAGCTCCTTTATGAATTTTATAAGCCCTGAAATGTCCGATATCCTGACTCTTTCGTTTACGGCTGACATATCATTACCTCCGCCGGTATTTTCTCGGTTTTATTTTATATCAACTTTACGGTAAAATCAAGAGTTTATATGTAAATTACGGACGAATTGTGCAATTTTTTTGCGCTCCCGTGCACAGTGTAAGATAAAAATTAACATAACGCCGCTTGTATTACGCTATTTCTTTTGATATATTTTATATTTAGGTAAACATAGGAGGACTGTCATATGACAAAGGTTGATATATTTTCGGGCTTTCTCGGCGCCGGCAAGACCACGCTCATAAAGAAGCTCATCAAAGAAGCGTACAAGGGCGAGATGATCGTCGTTATAGAAAATGAATTCGGAAAGATCGGCATCGACGGAGGCTTCCTCAAAGAAGCCGGCATACAGATAACGGAGATGAATTCCGGCTGTATCTGCTGCAGCCTCGTAGGCGATTTCGGCAAAGCTCTTGCGCAGGTCAAGGAGCAGTACGACCCCGACAGGATCGTCATCGAGCCTTCCGGCGTCGGCAAGCTGAGCGACGTTATCCGCGCCGTACAGGACGCGAACATCGAAGGGCTCGTCCTCAACGCCTTCACGACGGTGATAGACGCGTCGAAATGCAAGATGTACATGAAGAACTTTGCGGAATTCTACCGCAATCAGATAGAATTCGCTTCTTCCGTCGTGTTTTCACGCACGGACGGGCTGCGCAAGGACAAGCTTGACGACGCGGTGGAGATCGTGCGCTCGCTCAACACGACCGCGACTCTGATCACCACGCCGTGGGATCAGCTCGACGGCAAAGCGATCCTTGAAGCCATGGAAAAGAAAAACACGCTTGAAGCGGAGCTTCAGCATCTTCTTGAGGAGCAGAAGGAGAAGGACGCGCATCATCATCACCACCATCACCACGAGGACGGCGAGGAGTGCGACGATCCGGAATGCGAATGCCATCATCACGATGATGATGATGATGATGATGATGATGATGATGATGACGACGATGACGAACATGAGCATCACCACCATCATCACGACGATGACGATGACGATGACGATGACGACGACGAACACGAGCATCATCACCATCATCACGAGGACGGTGAGGAGTGCGACGATCCCGACTGTGAATGCCATCACCACCATCATCATCACGACGGCGATCACGACGCCGACGAGGTGTTCACGAGCTGGGGAATGGAAACGTCAGACAAATACACGCCCGAATTTATCGAGGACTGCCTCGACGAGCTTATGACCGGCCGCTTCGGCACCGTTCTGCGCGCGAAGGGCATCGTGGCGCCGGCGGAGGGCGAATGGATCCACTTCGACTACGTCCCGGGCGAAAAAGAGATCAGACGCGGCTCGCCGGACGTTATAGGCAAGCTTTGCGTTATAGGCACCGGACTTGACAGGAAAGCGCTTGCGGAGCTGTTCCGCGCGCAGTAACAGGAGAAGATCATGGAATTACCCGTATATCTTTTCGCAGGCTTCCTCGAGGCGGGAAAGACGAAGTTTTTGCAGGAGACCCTGTGCGACAGAAGCTTTTTCGACCGCGGAAACGAACGCACCCTCGTGATATTGTGCGAGGAGGGAGAGGAAGAGCTTGATCCCGACAAATTCATATCAAAAAACGTGTTTGTCGAAGTTATTGACGAGCAGAAGAGATTCAATCCGGATAAGCTCGCGTCTCTTGAAAACAAATACAAGCCGGAGCGCGTGCTGATCGAATGCAACGGTATGTGGCTCATCAAGGATATGATGAACAGCATGCCGCAGAACTGGTACGTCTGCCAGCAGATGACGTTTTTCGACGCTTCGACCGTCGACGTGTTCAACGCAAATATGCGGAACCTCGTCGTGGACAAGATCACCAACGCCGATCTCATCGCCTTCAACCGCTGCGAGCCGGATGAGGATATACAAAAGCTTCACAAGCTCGTCCGCGGCGTCACCCGCCGCGCCGATATCTTCTACGAGAAGACTAACGGACAGGCGGCGTACGACGATATCGAGGATCCGCTCCCGTTCGACGTGAACGCCCCGCTGATCAAGGTCGAGGATCGCGATTACGCTCTTATGTACCGTGATATGGGCGAGAATATGGCGCAGTACGACGGCAAGACCGTCAACTTCTCCGGCATGATCAGCAAATACGACAGGCTGCCGAAGGGCGGCTTCATTATCGGACGTCCGATAATGACGTGCTGCGCCGCGGATATCGCGTTCAGCGGACTGTTCTGCGAGAGCGGAGCGGAGCTTGTGGAGAACGAGCAGTGGGTGAACCTGACGGCGAAGATCCGCGTCAAATTCAGCCGCGTGTACGGCAGAAAAGGACCGGTGCTGAGTCTCGTAGAAGTCAGACCCGCGGTCGCGCCCGAGGACACTGTCGCCACTTATTATTGATAAACCGACCCGGAACCGGCAGGCTCCGGGTTTTTTGACGAAAAATATTGCAAAAACGGAATTTATATGGTATAATCGGAAAAAAGGAGGGCGCCGCAATGATGTATTCAAAGAAACTGAACGGTTACTGGGAAGAAGGCTACCATTACTATTTCGAGATCAGAAACGATAAATTCACTCTGCGTGACGCCGGCAAGCGCGTCGTTTTCACAACGAAGATAAAATACGACGCAAAAGCGCTCGAGCGCGGCGAGCGCACGGAGCTTCATATAGGCGAGACCGCGCTTGCAAGAAACTACAAGGGCGAGCCGATGTGGTACATAACCGGTATGTGGTATGAAAACGGCACGATCCATATGGATACGCACTACACCATCACCGGCGACAGCAGCTACGATCTTCACCGCGTAGATCACGATCCGTTTTATAACTACCTTATACTTGACAAAAAGTATCTGCCGAAGCTCAAGGGCGACTGGATAGAGTGGAGAAAAGACAGAAAAAGAACGGCGGTCCTGTCGTTTAAAGGGGACAGGGTCTCGTATAAATACGACGGCGCCGAGCTCGCCTCGGCGAAGATACACGTTATAGCTTACAGATCGTCGCCTGACGCCGTTTTCATAAACGACGCGGATCTCACCGTCTCAGGCGTTATGATGTTTTCAAGACTTGATATAAAGCCGGATATGATCACAGGGTACGAGATGGTGTGCGACGCGGATATGCCGCTTTCCGTCTTTGCGCGCGCGGATATGATAGATAAAATACAGATCCCCGCCGAGGCGATGAGACCTATCAGAAATACAATGGTATTCGATCCGGAAATGCACCCGACAGCTGAGGATTGAAGATGGAATTATATAAGGTGAACAGACTGCTGTTTTTTGACAGGATCTTTTATCTGTCGATCTGCGGATGCTTCAGCCTCGTCACGTTTCTGCTTACCGTTAACGTCGTCGGCTCCGTCATCACGTCGAACACGTCGGAGCTGCCCGGGGTACTGACAGCACTTGCGG
>CACWOQ010000052.1:14999-18510 GCA_902762505.1 uncultured Ruminococcus sp.
AGTCGGCGCGGTCACCGTGTTCATGTACGTTTTCGCGTTCAGACAGGTCGGTCACGTTGAAAAAAACGGAAATGTGGTGGAGCTGATCAACTACGTCGGCGGAACGGTAACGGCAGATGAAGCAGATTTTGTCAAGCTCGGCGGATTCTTCCGCACCGTCACGGTGACGACGGCAAAAAGAAGAAAGTATTACTTTAATATCGTTTTCCCGAAATACAGGCAGGACGTTATAAAACTATTTCCGTTCGCGGAATGAAATACAGGAGTCATATATGGCAAACACAACGATCAAGATCGACAGCAAAAACATGAAGATGGTCGCCCATCAGGGACTTTTCGGACTCGAACGCGGAAACACGAATCAGGCGTTTACCGCCGCGTGCAACCGTGAAAAATATTACGGGATCGAGACGGATGTCCACAGAACGGCGGACGGCAAATACGTCTGCATCCACGACAGCAATACGAAAGGAGTATCCGGCGTCGATATGGACGTGGAATCGTCAACGCTGGAGCAGCTGCGCTCCGTTCAGCTTATGGACGTCGACGGCTCGAAGGAGCGTTATGACCTGCGCATCCCCACGCTTCAGGATTATATCAAACTCTGCCGCAGATACGGCAAGGTATCGGTCCTCGAGCTGAAAACGCCGTTTGAAAAGGAACACGTCCGCGAGATAGTCGATATCATCCGCGATATGGACCACCTCGAAATGACCGTGTTCATATCGTTCCACAGACAGGATCTTATATATCTGCGCGAAATTCTGCCGGATCAGCCGGCACAGTTCCTTACGGGCGAATGGAACGACGGCATCAAAGCCTTCGTAAAAGAGTACGGGCTCGACCTCGATATCTGCTGGCCTCCGCTGACGAAGGAAATATTCGACGATATAAAATCGACCGGAAAAAAGATTAATATCTGGACGGTCGACGATAAAGCCCTCGGCGAAAAATTCGCCGAATGGGGCGCCGATTATCTGACGACGAACATACTTGAATAAAAAAAGAAGCGGTCGAAAGGTGAACCGCCCCAATTTGTACGGACAGTACAAAAAAGGTTAGAAAATGTGAAGACCGACGTTTTCAGATATATCGAAATGTTCTGCAACAGAAGGCGTCTGAAGAACAGTCCCGGTTATATGAGTCCGGCAGATCACCGGCTCGCGCACGACGTCGAAGTTTGCTTTTTGTATTTGCTCAACTTCAAAAGGCAAAATACCGCGGAAAAAGATACGTGTGAAGTCTTTTTCAGCCGGTAAAACAGGCAAGTTTCACACAAGTCGGTAATGCATACGGTTGCTGCATTACCTTATTACAAAAAAAGCAACCAATCCAGTGTAATGAGAAGCGATAGGTACGATAGTCATCATACAAGTGCGAATACATCTAACTATCTTTTAAAAACAGCAACATTGTTTTGTTCAACATTGTTTTCCGGCGCTAACTTGTTCACTTTTATACTCTATCGCTGCAAAGGTGATAATGAATTATTATTCGTAGGAATAACACTATTAATAGTTTCTGTTCTGATGAGTTTTATTCATGTGTTTGACAACAGAATCGGATTAAAAAAGCTTCCTAATATTATAGCTTGGATTGTAATCTATCTTATAAGTGTAATCATATTGTTTATAATTGGGTTAACCGCATTGCTTGTTATGACAATAGAGATCATTCTGTATTTGTTGGTGCTGTTTATAATCAAACAACTGCGGAAAAGTCGTGAAAAATAATCATTCAGATTCATTTATTATTATGAATCTGAAAACAGTACTATCCGGACAGTTTCCGCCGAACAGTACGACGCCGAAGTTTGCTTTTTGTATTAGCTCAACTTCAAAAAGCAAAATACCGCTGAAAAAGATACGTGTGAACTCTTTTTCAGCCGGTAAAGCAAGCAAGTTTCACACGAGTCGATAATGCATACGGTTGCCGCATTATGTAGAAAAAATCTCATGGAAACACTGGTGATGGATGACGCTATGTTTTTTGTGATATTTAATTTATGTATGCTACTCGGTCTATACTCAATATGCAAAAAGATCATTATACATTTAAACGAAAGATACTATTTACCGTTAGCGCTGACAAAAAAAACATCAATAGTATTTTGGCTCGCAAAAATCTTTGGTTTAAAAGGTACAACCATATCGAGAATACTAGTTGTTTTCTTGGTTGTTCCAATCCTGAATTTATTAATTTATGTTGCAGCAATTGTTCTGGCGATCATAAATGTGGATGTTATTTTTATAATTAATTCACTTATTTTAACGAGTGTTAGTATAATTCTTATAGTGCTATACTTTTGCATTGTTATAGTAATATTGTCAAGATTCAAATAGTCTTAATATTGTCTACTAATAAAAGCAACTAAACTAAATGATTAGCAGTTATCGTTATACAGATGTGGAAATGTCAATAAAAGTGCAGTCGAAAAACACACAAAGATGAAAAATATGTTCGTCGGCGCCGTCAGGCGGCGGCTCGCGCGGATAACTCACGGTATACCGTGGGCGGTCAGCCTCCCGAGCAATGAAACGACGTTTTTAAGTTACGACACTTTCGAAAGACAGAATCTGAAAAGTTATTACAGAAACGCTCAGTTTGTTATGGGCGTTACTAACGGATTCGGAAGCAATTCCTTTATGGTCGCAATTTTACCAAAAAAATCACACTTTCATGTATGGTATGGGGATCCAAAACAATAGGAATCAATTATGAAAACGTATATTTTCAGCCAAGAATATGCAGATGGTGTTAAAAACAGTGAATACAGCAATTTAATCTCACGGTGTTGTAAATATTCAAAATACTTATCATTTGATTATTTTTGGTGTGATGCTTTAAAAAAACCGGATAATCCACCTGTCGAAAAAATATTGAAATATGAAGTATGTGATTTTGAGAAAATGCTTACAGCTGAAGCAAAAATGAATTGGACGAAAGCTGGCGTGCCGCTTTATCCTCTGACAACTCCCACAATGGTTGGAAAATATTTTGAAATAAACGAAGATACAAAAAAGTTTGTACTGTCATTCGGCAATTTGTTTTCATATTGGTCGGATGCTGTTTGGAATATGCGCGGTGATCCTTTAAAGAGTTATAATCATGAACCGGCTCAAAACCTTATCTTTTACAGAAGCGATAAATCAGTATTCTTTCTTTCAGAAACACATGAGGGGTATTGCTTTTTATATCCAAATGATAACGAAGACGTATCGGACATTGTTGACAAGCCCGGATGGAGAGAGGCAACATAAAGAAGAAACAAGCCCACTTTGACATTTTTCGAATAGAGAAAGTGTCATAGTGGGTTATTTTCTTTCAGCTTGTTCTAACCGCTCTGATATTAAGAATGATTTTGAAAACAGCTAAATTGCTCGCAGGCGCTCGCAGCTAAATTGCTCGCAGGCGCTCGCAGCTAAATTGCTCGCAGTCGCTCGCAGCTAAATTGCTCGCAGTCGCTCGCAGCTAAATTGCTCGCAGTCGCTCGCAGCTAAATTATCTCGCT
>CACWOQ010000053.1 GCA_902762505.1 uncultured Ruminococcus sp.
CAGAAAAGACGGGTTTTATACTCAGCCATTCGTTTTCGGCGGCGAAGAGGGAACTGATAAATTCGACGGGAACGTCAGATATCGCGGCAGCATGCAGAATTATCTGATAGACACGGGCGACGAGGTGATCCTCGTCGATACCGGACTGCCCGCCGGCACGCCCGAGGAGGCGCCCGATGAAAACAGCGCGCTGTACACGGGCAAGGATATTTGCAGTTACATGGAAGCGTTCAAAGCACTCGGCTATAAACCTGAGCAGGTGACGAAGATCCTTCTTACGCATAAGCACGCGGATCATTCCGGAGAGCTCCGCTCGTTTCCGTCGGCTGAAATATACGTGAACGCCGACGAAGTGCAGGCTGACGAGCTGAAGGGGCTTGAAAACGTCGTTCCCGTGCGTTTTACGGACGGCGCGTATTACAATTTCCCTGCCTGTCAGAAGATAAGCGAGGGCGTGTATTATATCAAAGCCAAAGGTCATACCAACGGCAACAGCATCGTCATTGTTGAGAATAAAGGACTGTTCTATATGCTCCACGGCGACGTGACATACGTTGACGAGGCGCTGTACGAAAACAAGCTGTCTGTCGTTTACGAGGACGCCGCGGCGGCACGTGAAACTCTTGACCGCGTACGCGAATTCGTTTCACACCATCCCACGGTATACTGCGGAACTCATACGCCGCAGGGCTACGAGAACCTTGAAGCGGACCGCGTAATCGATCTTGAAGCTCCCGTCCCGACGGTCCCGGCGGACGTCGACTTCGAATCTGTTGAATCCTCCGGCAAATACGTCTGCTCGATATGCGGATACGTTTACGATCCGGCTGAGCATGACGGCGTCGCTTTCGAGGACCTCCCGGACGACTGGAGGTGCCCGCGCTGCAAGCAGTCCAAGGATAAGTTCAATAAAGCGTGACGCGCAGCTGATGATACGGTGCTGACCCGGCGGGAGCGATCCCGCCGCTTCGCTGTTTGCACGCCGTATACGGATGCGCAAATACGCCCGGATCGGTACATTTTCAGACAATGAAGAGAATCAGAATACAACTTTCGGATCATTTCAGCTATGCAAGGCTTATAAGATTCACTCTGCCTTCGGTGCTGATGATGATCTTCACTTCCGTTTACGGTACGGTAGACGGTTATTTCATATCGAACGCGGTCGGCAAGACCGCGTTTGCGTCCGTTAATCTCATCATGCCGTTTTTGCAGATCCTCGGCGGCGTCGGCGCGATGCTCGGCGTAGGCGGAAGCGCACTCGTTTCAAAGACGCTCGGCGAGAGGGACGTGAAGCGTGCCGGCGCTTACTTTACGATGATGATGTATCTGATGCTCATCACCAGCGTCATATCGACCGGGATCGGCATCGCCGTGCTTCGTCCCGTCGCGTATCTTTTCGGCGCGACAGACGCGATGATCGGCGACGTTATGACGTACGGCACGATCTGTATGGCGTTCAACCTTGCGCTCCACGCGCAGTACACTCTGCAAAGCTATCTGATAGTCGCCGAAAAGCCGAAATTCGCGCTTGTCGTGACTCTCACGGCGGGCGTCACCAATATGGTGCTCGACTGGCTTTTCATGGAGGTCTTTGAAATGGGAATAGCCGGAGCGGCTCTCGCCACGGGTCTGAGCCAGTGCGTCGGCGGAATGATCCCGTTCATCTGGTTTTTATCCGGCGCCAACAAGTCTCCGCTGCGAATAGTAAAAACTAAGATCGAGATAAAGCCGATGCTCAAGGCGTGCGGAAACGGATCCTCGGAGATGCTTTCGAGCGTGTCAGCCTCCGTCACCGGGATCCTGTACAATCTGCAGTTGATGAAATTCGCCGGTGAGGACGGCGTCGCCGCGTACGGAGTGGTGATGTACGCCGCATTCGTATTTATCAGCATCTTCGCCGGATACTCGTCCGGCAGCGCGCCGGTCATGAGCTACCATTACGGGGCGCAGAACCGCGCGGAAATGAAAAACGTTTTGAAAAAGAGCCTTGTCATACTCGGCACAGCCGGAGGCGTGCTGACTGCCGTCGCCGTTATTTTCGCGCGCCCGGTCGCTTCGATTTTCGTAAGCTACGACGAAAGCCTGCTTGACATGACGACGCGCGCGTTCAGGATCTGCGCCGTTCCGTTTGCCGTGATGTGGTTCAATATATATACTTCGTCGTTCTTTACCGCGCTGAACGACGGAGCGGTTTCCGCTGCCGTGTCGTTTCTGCGCGCGCTTGTGCTGCCCGTTGCGAGCATTCTGATTCTGCCGGCTCTGTACGGGCTTGACGGGGTCTGGTTTTCGCTTGCCGCAAGCGAGGCGGCGGCGGTGCTCGTGTCGCTCGGGTTCATGCTCGGAAAGCGCAGGAAATACGGATATTGAGGGATAAAATGATAATCAATACAGGACAGAGAACAGACATCCCGGCGTTTTACTCCGAATGGTTTGCAACCAGATTGAAGGAAGGCTTCGTCTGCGTCAGGAATCCTTACGATCAGAGTGCGGTAAGCAGATACAGACTGTCGCCGGACGTTGTCGACGTTATAGGCTTCTGCACGAAAAACCCCGCGCCGATGCTTGAATACGCGGACCTTTTGGCGCCGTACGGACAGTACTGGTTCGTCACGATAACGCCGTACGGCAAAGACGTGGAGCCGAACGTGCCGGATAAGCATAAAGTGATTGAAGACTTCAAAAGGCTGTCGGAATTCGCGGGGATCAACGCCGTCGCCTGGCGGTACGACCCGATATTCATATCGGAAAAATATACCGCGGAGTATCATCTCCGCGCGTTTTCAAAGATAGCTGAGGCACTTGACGGATACACAAAAACTGTCGTCATCAGCTTTATAGACCTGTATCCGAAGGTCATACGGAATTTTCCGGAGGTAAGAGAAGTAAGCCCGGCTCAGCGTATGGAGCTGGGAAAAGAGATGATACGGACAGCCTCGTCTCATAACATGACCGTAAAACCATGCGCCGAAGGCGATGAGCTCGCCCCGTACGGCGCCGACTGCGGCGGCTGTATGAGGATAGAGGATTACGAGAAGGCGATAGGAAAACGCTTGAACGCCCCGAAAAGAAAGGGCAGCCGGCAGGCGTGCGCGTGTTATCTCGGCTGCGATATCGGCGCCTATAACACGTGCCTGCATCTTTGCCGCTACTGCTACGCGAACGCAGACCCGTCGACCGTCAGGGCGCGGAGCAGGGATCACGATCCGGCGTCCCCATTTCTGATCGGTAATTACAGACCGGGGGACAGGATACACGACGTCGGACAGATCTCGTGGATCGACGGACAGATCACGATGCAATAAAAAGAAGAATAAACGAAAAAAGACTTGAATTCCGCAAAATGACGTGGTATAATACAAGCATAAGTTAGCAATCACTAACCGATTATGCGGAGGAATATCATGAAAGACGTGATCACGGGGCTTCTCGTCCCCTTTATCGGTACGTCGCTCGGCGCGGGCTGCGTACTGTTTATGAAGAAAAAACTCGGGACCGGCATCCAGCGCGCGCTGACCGGCTTCGCCGCCGGCGTAATGGTCGCAGCGTCGGTGTGGAGTCTGATAATCCCGGCGATCGAACAGTGCGCCGACCTCGGAAAATGGTCGTTTCTGCCCGCCTTCGCGGGCTTCTGGCTCGGGGTACTGTTCCTCTTGCTGCTCGACAGGATCATACCTCACCTTCACAGAAACGCCGGACAGGCGGAGGGTTTGAAAAGCAGGCTCGGAAGGACCGCGATGATGGTCCTCGCGGTGACGCTCCACAACATCCCGGAGGGGATGGCTGTCGGCGTCGTTTACGCGGGACTTTTGTCGGGCGGAGGAAATATCACCGCCGGCGCCGCGCTTGCGCTCTCGCTCGGTATAGCGATACAGAACTTTCCCGAGGGCGCGATAATATCAATGCCGCTGCACGCGGAAGGGCAGAGCAAGGGCAGATCGTTTTTGTACGGCGTGTTATCCGGCGCGGTGGAGCCGGTCGCCGGGGTGCTTACCGTGCTGTTCGCCGGGCTGATAGTCCCCGCTATGCCGTATATGCTCGCATTCGCCGCCGGCGCGATGATGTACGTCGTGGTCGAGGAGCTGATACCGGAAATGTCGGTAGGCGAGCATTCTAACGTCGGCGTGCTTCTGTTTGCGGCCGGATTTTCGCTGATGATGGCGCTCGACGTGGCGCTGGGCTGAGAAAAGGTATTCCGGTACTTGACAATTTCCCGGGGGTGGTGTATAATGCGATCATACGACCATCCCGGGAGTTTTTTATGAAAAAGGATGTAAAAAGATTCGACAGAAAAGCGCCTCCGATAAGAACGAAGTGGTATCTTCGTCCGCTGACGTTCCTGTTGTCCGTGCCCGATACGCTGCTCCACGGACTGAAAATACACAAGACCGGAGTCGAAGGACTGAAGCCTCCGTATCTTTTGCTGTGCAATCACAACGCGTTTATGGACTTCAAGGCGGCGACGCGCGCCATCTATCCGCACCGGGCGAACTATATCGTCGCGATAGACGGATTCATAGGGCGCGAAAAGCTTCTGCGGAACGTAGGCTGTATCTGCAAACGTAAATTCACAAGCGATATAACGCTTATAAGAAACATAAGACGCGTCATATCGAACGGCGACGTATGCGTGATCTATCCCGAGGCGAGATATTCGCTCTGCGGCACAACGGCGGTCCTGCCGGAAAGCCTCGGCGAGCTGTGCAAAATGCTCGGAGTGCCGGTGGTCACGTTCATCTGTCATGGGCATCATATAAACTCTCCGTTCTGGAACCTTCACGACAGAGGAGTGAAGCCCACCGAGGCCGATATGACTCTGCTGTTCACCCCGGAACAGCTCAAAAGCGCCGGAAAGAACGAGATAAACGACGCGCTTGTCCGCGCGTTTCAGTACGACGACTATAAATGGCAGGCGGAAACCGGGATCGAGGTGACTTATAAAAAACGCGCCGAGGGGCTCCACAAGGTCCTGTATCAATGCCCGCGCTGCAAAACGGAATTCAGAATGACGTCAAAGGACGACAGGCTGATCTGTTCCGCCTGCGGAAAGACGTGGAGATATCTTACGAACGGCTCGCTTGAAGGCGACGACAAAACGACGGAGTTTTCTCATATACCGGACTGGTACGAATGGGAGAGGCAGAACGTCAGAGCCGAGGTAATAGCCGGAACTTATTCCTCGGGCGAGCTTGACTGCCACGTCGACAGTCTGCCGAACGCCGACGGATTCATAAGGCTGGGCGACGGAAAGCTGATTCACGATATGAACGGCTTCCGCGTATACGGCGTTGACGGAGACGGAGATCCGTTTGAAATGGTAAAGGACGTACCGTCGCTTTACTCCTGCCATATCGAATACGAGTATCTCGGAAAATACGGCGACTGCGTAGACCTGAACACGCTCGACGATACGTATTACGTATACCCGCACGGCGACGGCTTTTCCGTCACGAAAATGGCTCTCGCCACGGAGGAGCTGTATTATTTTTACCGCTTGAAGGCGGGCAGACCGTGCCGCCCCGGGCTTGCTTGACGATAATGTAAAACTATTGTAAAGATATAAAAAAGCGGTTGAAAAATACAAAATTGTAATATATAATGTTTAAAAATATGATCCCGGAGACTATCAATTGATCACTAAGTTCATCATAGAAACGTTCGGCGGCGCGGCGGCGTGGGTAAAATACCTCGTTACCGGTATAATCTCAATGCTTCCGATAGTGGAGCTGCGCGGTGCGATACCCGTCGGTTCACTCGCGTTCAAAATACCGTGGTACTGGTGTTATATCCTGTGCGTACTTGGCAACCTTTTGCCGATACCGTTCATACTTATTTTCATCAAAAGGCTGATCGCCTGGTTCAAAACTACGAAGCGGCTGAAAAAACTCGGTCTTTATCTCGAAGCGAAGGCCGCAAAGAACACAGCGAAGATACAGAAATACGAGGTGTTCGGGCTGATGCTCTTCGTTGCGATACCGCTGCCCATGACCGGCGCGTGGACGGGAGCTCTCGTCGCGGCGCTTACGGGCATGAAATTCAAGAACTCGATGATATCGATCACGGGCGGCGTTATAATCGCCGGAGCGATCGTCACACTGATCTGTCAGGGAGTCCTCGGATTCTTATCATTTTTAATTTAATACCCATCAAGAGCAGAGGAGGGACCGGCCTGATGATACTGCGGCAACCTGAGAGGATCAAGGTGCCAATTCCGCGAGATGAGTTTCACGAAATCAAAGGAAATCCACTCGCCGGGCGGGCGGATTTTTGTATAGAAAGGCAATATCATGAAAAGACTGTTTACATCAGAATCAGTGACCGAAGGGCATCCCGATAAGATCTGCGACCAGATCTCGGACGCCATACTTGACGAAATGCTGCGCGCGGACCCGATGTCCCGTGTCGCCTGCGAGTGCTGCTGCACAACGGGACTCGTTATGGTAATGGGCGAGGTGACGACGCACGCGTACGTCGATATTCAGCACGTCGTCCGTGAAAAGGTAAGAGAAATAGGATACGACCGCGCAAAATACGGCTTTGACTGCGATACCTGCGCCGTCATATCATGCATACACGAGCAGTCGCCGGACATAGCGCTCGGCGTCGACCGCGCGCTTGAAGCGAAGAACGGCGAAATGACGGACGAGCTCGACACCGGCGCCGGCGACCAGGGCATGGTGTTCGGCTTCGCGTGCGACGAGACGAAGGAGCTTATGCCTCTGCCGATCTCGCTTGCGCACAGGCTTGCGAAAAAGCTTTCGGAGGTGAGAAAGAACGGCACGCTGACGTATCTGCGACCCGACGGAAAGACGCAGGTAACCGTCGAATACGATGACGACCGTCCCGTCAGGGTCGACACCGTGGTAGTATCCACACAGCACGACGAAAGCGTCAGCCTCGGTACGATAAGAGCGGACGTTATAAAGCACGTCATAAACGCCATTATCCCGGCAAAACTGCTTGACGCGGATACGAAGATCTACGTCAACCCCACAGGACGCTTCGTCATAGGCGGACCGAACGGCGACTCCGGTCTTACCGGACGCAAGATAATAGTAGATACGTACGGCGGATACGCCTGCCACGGCGGCGGCGCGTTCTCCGGCAAGGACCCGACGAAGGTCGACCGCTCGGCGGCATACGCTGCGAGATGGGTCGCAAAAAACATAGTCGCGGCGAAGCTATGCCGCAAATGTGAGATACAGATCGCGTACGCGATAGGCGTCGCGCATCCCGTTTCCGTTTCCGTCAATACGTACGGTACGGAGACCGTGCCGTTTGAAAAGATAAAAGCGGCGGTACAGAACGATATAGATCTGCGCCCCGCGGCGATAATCAAGCACTTCGATCTTCGCCGTCCGATCTACGCGAAGACGGCGGCTTACGGCCATATGGGACGCGAGGATATAGACGCTCCGTGGGAAAAGCTCGATCTTGTACCTCTGTTTGAAAAACTGAAATGAGCGAGCCCGGCAAAGAGCTTGAAAAGCTGACCGGAGTGGTGGAGCGTATCGTATATCAGAACAAGGACAACGGATACGCCGTTATTGAGATAGAGACGGGAGAGGCTGAGTACGAGACGATATTCGGCACGCTTCCGTTCGTCGCCGAGGGCGAGGTAATAGCCGCTTACGGCAATTTCGTGAACAGCCCGAAATACGGAAGGCAGTTCCGCGTAGAGCAGTATGAGAAACAGCTGCCGCAGTCCGAGGATATGATAATAAAATATCTGTCCTCCGGAACGATAAAAGGCATAGGACCCGCAATGGCGAGAAAAATAGTCGAGCGCTTCGGCGCAGAGACCTTTGACGTCATCGAAAACAACCCGGGGTGGCTTGCCGACATAAACGGGATCTCCGTTCAAAGAGCGGAGAAGATCGGCGAACAGTTCGCAGAACAGCACGGCTTGCGCAACGTCATGCTTTTCTGCCGTGACTTTTTCTCGCCGTCGGTATCCGTCCGCGCGTTCAAAAAATGGGGCGCGTCAGCCGTTGAGATCATAAGATCCGACCCGTATATACTCTGCGAGGATCAGTTCGGAGTCAGCTTTGAAAAAGCGGACAACGCGGCGCGCGCGATAGGTCACCGCGCCGACAGCGACGTCAGGCTTTACGCCGGTCTGAAATACGTCTTGACGTACAGCGCCTCGCAGAACGGGCATACTTATCTGCCCGAGGACAAGCTGCTGAAAGCCACGTCCGCGCTGCTCGGCTCCGATTCGGACAAAACAAAGGACGCCCTCGACGATCTCGTAGCCTCGGGCGCCTTCTCGGCTGAGCGTGTCGACGGGCGGAAATGCATTTTCCTGAAAAAATACCGCGACGCGGAGCAGTATATCTGTGACAAACTCCGTATGCTCGAATCGAGCAGCGTTGTGGTCGAGGATAAAAACCTGCAGCGTTCGATCGACGTCTGCGAGACTGAGGAGAACATAACGTACGCGCCGATGCAGCGCAAAGCGATAGAGCAGGCGGTGCAGAGCGGCGTAATGGTTCTGACCGGCGGACCCGGTACCGGTAAAACGACCGTTATACGCGCGGTGACAAGGATATTCAGCCGCCTCGGCATGAAATACGCGCTCGCCGCGCCGACGGGCCGCGCCGCAAAACGTATGTCGGAGGCGACGAGCGAAGAGGCGAAGACGATACACCGCCTCCTTGAGGTCGCGTATACGGACGGCGAACAGCAGCAGTTCATACGCTGCAGAACGTATCCGCTCGATGAAAACGTCATCATAATCGACGAGGCGTCTATGATCGACGTGCTGCTTATGTCAGCCCTGCTCGAAGCCATGAGACCCGGCTCCAAGCTCATCCTCATAGGCGACGCGGACCAGCTGCCGTCTGTCGGCGCAGGCAACGTCCTTGCCGATATCATCGCGTCGGATACCGTCAACACGGTACATCTGAAGGATATTTTCAGACAGGCGGGCGAATCGCTTATCGTTACGAACGCGCACGCCATAAACGAAGGGCGCCATCCGGATCTTGAAACGAAGACAAACGATTTCTTCTTCCTTCCGCGTGAAAGCGACGAGGAGACGGCGCAGACGATCACTCAGCTTTGCAGCGTCAGACTGCCGAAAACTTACGGAAAACAGATACTTGACAATTTACAGGTAATAACGCCGACGAGGCTCAGCTGCTGCGGCGTCGAAGCGCTCAACGTCAGGCTCCAGCAGGCGCTCAATCCGCCGTCGCCGTCAAAAAAGGAAAAACACGCGAAGGGCGTCGTTTTCCGCGAGGGCGACAAGGTCATGCAGATCAGAAACAATTACGATATACTCTGGGTGAAGAACGGAGTCGAAGGGACGGGGATCTTCAACGGAGATATCGGCAAGATCATAAAGGTTGACAACAACGCCGAATCGCTTGTGATAGACTTTGACGAGCGGATCACGGAATACGACTACTCGCTGCTTGACGAGCTCGAGCACGCCTATGCAGTGACCGTACACAAAAGTCAGGGCAGCGAATATAAAACCGTGATAATCCCGGCGTTTCATTTCAGCAAACGTCTGCTCACGCGGAATCTGCTTTATACCGCCGTGACGCGCGCGCAGAAGATGGTGATCATCGTAGGCGACGCGGAAGCCGTGAACGAAATGGTCGACAACAACCGGCACGCGATGAGATATACGTCGCTCTGCCAGAGACTTACGAGCTTCTCATGAAAGGCATTTTGAACTATATAGCGGAGCTGTTTTATCCGCCGAGATGCGCTCTCTGCGGCGAGCTTACGGAACCGGGAAGAAAGCGCGAATGCTTCTGCGCCCGCTGCCGCGGTATATGGGAGACGGAGAAAAACGCCGTTTGCCCCGAGTGCAGACGGCGCGCCGACGAATGCCGCTGTATGCCGAAGTACAACGTTTCGCACACGGTGGATTCTTACAGGACGGCGGCGCTGTACAATTCCGAAAACGTCCGCGCGATCATAAGAAAGATCAAAACCGACCGCGACCCCGCGCTTGAAGCGCTGCTCGCGCGTGATATTGCGAATCTGATACTGAAATATCACAGAATCGACGGAGATTCCGTCCTCGCGTATCCGCAGAGAGCAAGGGAATCGGTCAAAAAATACGGCTTCGATCACGCCGCTCTTCTGTGCGATCGCGTCAGCGGATATATCGGGATCCCGGTGTTCCGCGGAATAAAACATAAAAGCGGCAAACAACAAAAGACACTTTCCGCGCATGAAAGAGGGTATAATGCTGTCAAAAGCTATTATATCCCGGAAAAATACAAAGCTCAGATCAAGAACAAACGCGTAATATTCGTGGATGATGTAGTCACCACAGGCGCGACGACGGTAGTCTGCGCCGCCCTGTGCAAGGCGGCGGGCGCGGACAGCGTCAGCGTTTTCAGCATTGCAAGAACGCCGTGACACGTCAACCGGAAAGGTTTAAAATATGAATTCGAAAAAGCTGATATCCGCCTTCGTCGCGCTGATGACCGTCATCCCGCTGCTTTTCGGCTGCGTCGGACAGGATACCGTGACGACCGGCGCGGAAACGGATACCGTAATTATGACGGACGAGCCGACCGGCGTGACGGACGACGGCACAGAACCTGACGTTACGACGGACGTATCCGGCACGGATCCGGTTACCGGCACGGATGAAACGACGGAAGAGCCCGGCACGGCGGCGACGGATACCGAGCCCGGGACCGACCCCATGACGGAGACCGAAGAACCGGAAACGACCGCGCCGGAAACGACGGTACCGGATACTTCCAAAGGCAGCGAGCCCGTGCCGTCCGTTACGTACGGCAAAGCGTCCGAGCTTATGTTCCGTCAGGTTTACGGAACGGGTCAGAACAACGATACGCCCGCGGGGTACGGCTTTATAGAGATATTCAATACGTCTCTATACCCGGTCAGGCTCGGCGGACTCACGCTTTACAGCCGTGACGCGTCGACCGGAAAATACGTCAGCTTCGATCTGCCGTCCGTCGAGGTGCCTTCATCGACGTCTTATCTCGTAAGATGCGACGCGGCGAAGAGCAAGAGCGGAGAAGCGTACGATACTTCAAAGGAGCGAGTCTCCGTCAAATATTACGACGCTTCATGGAACGTAGTGCTTGACAACAAGGAGATCCAGATAGCTCTTGCGAACAAGGGCACGGATCTCGGATCTGCCAAGGTATCTTCTGCGAAAAACGTGATAATCTACTTCATAGGGACTCAGGCCGTCACAGCCGATAAGAACTCCGCTTCCGGCATCAGCAAGAACAAGGCGGCTTACCGCGAGAAGCCCGGCGAAAAATACGTCCTTATCGACTATAAGAACGCTTCCGCGTCGGAGATCTCCGATCACGCGCCGATGTGCCTCAAAGGCGACGTGAACGCTCAGGCGTCAGCTGCCGCCAACGTCGTTACGTTTTCCGCCGAATCCGGTATGTATGAAAAAGCGTTCGATCTGAAGCTGACCGCGCGTGACGGATACACGATATACTACACGACCGACGGATCAGATCCGCGCACGTCCGGGGCGAAATACACGGGTGCCATCAGACTTTCAAGCACCGCGCAGATGACGTGGGGGACTCTTACGAAGCTCTGCAATTCGCTGAACGGCAGCGCGAATCCGAGATCGTCCCGCCAGGTCGGCGCAAGGGTCGTCAAAGCATACGCTGCAAACGGAAAGATAAAGACGCAGGTCGTAACAAACACGTATTTCATCGGTACCGATATACTCAAATACAACGTGCCGATACTGTCAATGTCGATAGAGCCTTCTGAGTTTTTGAGCAGCGACCGCGGTATCTACCACACGCAGATGGCGCACCCGTTCGACACGAAGATGCGCCGCACGGCGTTCTTCGAGATGTTTGAAACGAACGGCTCGCGCGTGTCGGCGTCGTATATCGAGATCGCCCTCAACGGCAACGGCTCGCTCGGCTACGGCGCGAAATCGATCCGCACTTATTTCAAGTCTGACGCGGATCCCGAGGTGGTCGGCAATCCGTCCAAGCTGAAATATGATATTTTCCGCGGCGGCGCGCGCGACGGCGTAGTCGAATTCAAACGTCTGCTGCTCAGAAACAGCGGAAACGACAGCAGCCAGTCACATCTGCGCGACGCGTATATGCAGACTCTGTGCAGCAGTCTGAACGTTCCGACGATGGCGTACAGACCGGCTCTGCTGTTCATCAACGGCGAGCTTTGGGGCGTTTACAACATCCGCGAAAGATATGACGCCAAGTATTTCGAAAGCCACTACGGTATCCCGGAAGAGGATTTCTGTATGCTCGAATCCATCTCTCCGCTTATAACCGGAAGCTGGAATACTCCGTACGCTTTGAACGACGGCGTCGAAGGCGACGAAAAGCCGTTCCACGAGCTCGTGTCGTATATAGAGAATACTGACCTGTCGGACGACGCGAAATTCAAATACGTGTCCGACAGGATAGATATAGATAACATGGTCGATTTCTTCGTCGGCTCGATGTTCCTCTGCAATACCGACTGGCCAGGCAACAACATAAAGGTTTGGAGAAACAAGAACGCGGCGAACAAGTCGCTCGATACGAAATGGCGCTTCGCCTTCTGCGATATGGATATGGGCGTCGGATATGCGACGAATATCGACACCAACATGTTCAACCACGCCATAAACGACGGTACGGTCGCCGGCAGGATATTCAACAGAATGCTCCGCAACGAGGCGTTCAAGGAAAAATTCATAAACAGATTTTACGAATGCGCGGACACGATATTCGACACGTCCGTCACGCTTCCTCTGCTCGATAAGATGGCGGCGGCGGTAAAAGAGCCGCTGAAGCTCCATTTCAACCGCTGGCCGAGCGACGGCGGCTCCGCTGCGAATTTCGACAACAACATCAGCAATATAAGATACTTCATGACAAACCGCAAATCGCGCGCGATAGCTCATATGGAGGCTTTCTTCAGGATACAGCAGAAGCAGTTCTCCGTATCGTTCAACGAGGACGCGGTGACCGTCAGGCTTGACGGTACGGCTGTAAGATCCGGTTATTCCGAAAAATTCAAGAACTCCGTGAAAAAAACGCTTACCGTTGAAGTAAAGGACGGCTATGAGCTCGTCAACATCAAGACGGTCAGCGGAAACGGCAAAGTCAAAAACTATAATCTGAACTCCGTCACGCTCAACGTCGACGCAACGCTGACCGTCACGGTGATGACAAAGAAAACAAACGCTTCGGCTGAACCGATGATAGTCACCGGCTCACGCGCGGTATTCGCGCTCGCGGACGACGGACAGCTTTACGCCTGGGGTGAAAACGAGCTCGGTCAGCTCGGAGTCAGCTCCGGCACCGTGACCGCGCCGATCCCGGTCGTCTCCGACGTCGTCAAGGTCGCAGCGTCGATGGGCGGCACCGAAGGCGACGCGCCGATGACGGCTGTTCTCACCTCGTCCGGCGCCGTATACACCTGCGGCAACAACGGCGCGGGTCAGCTCGGACGCACGGGCGCGACGGACAGCTTCATGAAGCTCGATCTGCCGTTCAAAGCCGCGGATATATCCTGCGGCTTCGACCACTTTATCATAATCGCCGAGAACGGCGATATGTACGGCGTCGGCAACAACTCCTACGGTCAGCTCGGCGCGTCGGGCTTCGGCGGCAACGTATCGACGCTTCAGAAGATCGACACGTCGGTCAAAACCGCCGCGGCGGGAAGACGCCACACCGTATACATAAAGGAAAACGGAGATCTGCTCGTTTTAGGCGACAACAGATGGAACAAGTTCAGAGCGGGCGCCGGCGAAAAGCTGACCGAGCCGCTCAAGCTCGGCGAAAAATTCGTTTTCTGCTCGACGGGACAGCATAACGTCCTCGCGATCGACGAGACGGGCGACCTTTACTATATCGGATGGAGATCTACCGTCAGCTTCTCTGCGGGTGAGGCGGCGGGAGAGCCCGTAAGGATAGCGCGTTCCATGCAGGCGGCGTACATCATGGACGAGCACATAATCATGCTCGGCGAAAACGGCGCGGTCTACGGTTACGGTCTGAACAACTACAATCAGATAGTGCCGGACGGTCAGATGAAAAACACGCCGACGCTCATAATGGATGGCTGTATCGGATGCGGCGCCGGAACTCATTATTCCGCGGCGATGAAGGCTGACGGAACGGTGCTTATCTGGGGCAACAACGCGCACGGCGTGATCGGAAACGGTTCCGCGTCGGACGTTTACTGCGAGCCTTACGAGGCGATCAAGCTCAAATAAACCGTATAGAAAACACCGGCTGAGGCAGTAGCCTCAGCCGGTGTTTGTCATGTTGTGTTTCAGAGTTTATTTGAGGACAGATTCATGATGAACCGTGTAGGAGTGCCTGGCACCATTAGGTCGACGCGTAGGCGTTGGAGCCTTTTGAAAGCAGATCCGTGAAGCAGCCAGCCATGTTGCCCCAGTTGAACATATGAGCGGAACCGAGGTCGAACGTACGGGACTGAAGGATTATCGTCAGCATCTCGTTCGATTCGGGGTCGCGGAAGTATTTGCCGTTGAGCGCAGTCTCGTAATAAGCCGGGGTCAGCGTGTACATCGACTCATAAGCCATCGCTTCGACGAACGGAGCGATCCTGTCGACGTTCTTGCACGATACGGGGATCGAAAGCATGGCGGAGGTGCTGTGGACGAAGTGACCGTAATTCTTCTGAGACGAATCATATTTGGGCCACGGGATCAGACCGAAGTCGATTTTCATTTCACGCAGACGGAAAACGAGCTGCATGACCTCGCCCAGAAACAGCGCGCGGCCTTCTTCAAATATGGCTTGAAGCGCCGGCATGTCGAAGCCGTCTCTGTCAGCCGAGGCGGTAAGCGCCTTGTTCGACCAGATCTTTATACTCTTGTCGAGAACGAGGTTTATGTATTCGCTCGCCTGCTCGGGGAAGTAGGGAATATCGTCCGCGTCTTTTTCGACGATGCGAAGCCCTGCGGCGGAGAAGAACGCTCCGAGCGAGGAATTGTGAGTCGCAAAACCGAATTTGTCAATATCGGTCTCGACCTTGCCGTTGCCGTTTTCGTCGGCTGCGAATTTATTCATCATCTCGTACATCTTGTCAAAGGTCCATTCGTTTTTCTTGACGAGATCGTACGGGGACTCGATATCGAGGTCGGATATGATCTTCTTGTTGAACATCTTAATAATCCGAAAACCTTTGGTACAGAACATCCGTTCCCAACTCTCAGTGTGGACAACCCTAACTTCAGCGAGGACGGAAACGGCTACTGTGGTTCTGTAATGCCGGCCTTCAACTTTATGGTTATCAAAGGTCTGGAAAAATATGCTCAGTACGAGTTTGCCCGCGAGTGTGCAATCCGTCACCTTTACTATGTTCTCGAAGGTCTTATGCCAAACGAAAACAAGCAGCCAGGTGATTTGTTTGAAGCATACATGCCAAATAAAGAAGGCCGTGCAAAAATCAACAAGAAGGACTGGGCCCGCTCGCGCTATCTGCTTACAGCAGGTCTTTCTACAATCGCTTTGATGATTGAAAACGTAATTGGACTTTCTATCAGCCTTCCACGCAAGACTGTAGACTGGATTATTCCGAACCTTGAAATTATGGGTATAGAAAACCTTTCGCTTAAGCGCAACTTAATCACAATTCTGTCGAACAAAAGTTCGCGCGGCTGGGAAATCCAGATGGAAAGCGAAAAGCTCTACTACTTTACAATCAATATTCTGGATCAGAAGAAAAAGACATTGCCGATTCCAAGCGGTAAATGTTCAATGCTTATCGACAAGCTGTAATAAAGGAGGCAGAGAGTGGCAGCCCCGGAATCAGTTATTGAAATCGGTTCGACAGGGGTGAGGCTCCTTGTCGCCGAGTTCACCAATGATGGACAGCAAAATATTCTCGAC
>CACWOQ010000054.1 GCA_902762505.1 uncultured Ruminococcus sp.
GTATTTTTTGTTCCTTCTTCTTGACATAAATAACCCCCATAGTGTAGTCTTGAAAACTTTTGTTTTTTCAAGTGTCTACTCTATGGGGATTATATCAGAGAACATCCGGCGCGAATATTTTTCGTACAGAAACGCCAGTTTTTCTTTTTCGCTTTTGCCGATCGTTTCCGCCATAAACAGAATCATTTGTGTGACTCACCTCCTGTCATCCGATTATAAAATGCTTTCTGCCCGGAAAATGTAACAAGAAAATTGTAAATAAAATGTAAATTGAAAAAACCGCCGAGAAAACGCGTCCGCGCGCGGCTTAATTTACCTATAAACGCTTGACTTTTTCGCCCGTCGGTGATATTCTGTATTCAGAGTAACTCTACAGGAGCGTAAAATGAAAAAGAGACTGTTAAGATCTGTTTGCGTCATGCTCGTCGCGGCGATGGCGGCGGCAGCGCTTTGTTCGTCGGCGTCGCTTTTCCGCGCCGCGTCCGAAGGAGTCCCCGGAGACGTGGACGGAGATCGCAGCGTAACGAACAAGGACGTTGTCACGCTTTTCCGCTACGTCAGCGGTGCGGACGAAAAAGTGGATGAGATCGCTTGCGACTGCAACGGCGACGGCGAGATAAACAACAAGGACGTCGCGCTGCTTTTCCGCTACGTCAGCGGAGCGGACGTCGTGCTGTACTACGGCGTCCCCTCGACCGACGAGCCTAACAATATATTCAGAACGTGGTCGTCCTCGCTCTGCTCGGCGTTCACGTCGGCAAAACAGACGAACGTTTCGTCGTCCGAAAACGAAGCCGTGTTCACGTTTGAAAAAACCGGCGTCATAACAGACCCGAGCGTAACGTTCGACATTTCAAGATACGTTAAAATGACCGGCAGACAGCCGCTCAAAGGCGAAGAAGGCGCGTATATTTTACTTAAAGTCGCCTCGACCGGCGACGGATTCCTTGAAATATTCACGCAGGATCCCAAATCGTCGGATTCCGGTGTCTCCGCGTACGTCCCGGACGGGGAGACGCGTTACGTCGTCGTTGATATGACGGGCACGTCGCTTGTTTCGGCGGAGGAGCTTTCAACGATAAAGATCGACTGGAGCGGCAGCTCCACGGCCGCGGGCGCCGAGATGCGCATATCGGAGATGGCGTTTTTCGAAACGCTTACCGAGGTCTGCGATTATACCGGAATGACTGTCGCCGAAATGAAGGGCGATGCCGTTACCTCTTTCTCCGTGCCCGAAAATGAACCCGAAAAATACATGACGGCGGCAGGAGCCGGCGCGGAATTCGTCACCGAGGACGGGATCAGAGCGATGAAGGTCACGTATACGTCGTCAAAGATAGCCCGTGTGACCCTCGATCTTTCGAAAATGGCGGCTCTGAACGGCGGCGTCGCGCTTAAAAGCCATTACGCCGCGGTGACCTTCAAGGCAGCCGGATTCACGCCGACGGTTGCGCTGTATTCCGTAACGGATATGTCAGGCTCTTCCGTGTCGTCCGGTCAGACCGGATACGGTACGGACAACGGCGAATGGCAGGGCGTGATGTTCGATCTGAGAAAACTCGATCTCAGGCTTGACGAGCTCAAGCGCGTGACGATCGAATTCCGTTCGCTTGACGAGGATTCCGAGATATATATCTGCGGTGCCGTGGTTACGCCTCTGATAAACGAAGCGCTCGAGGCTTGCCGTTCGACCGATTATCTGCTCAACTACGATGAGAAGCTTACGGATAACGATCCGCTCGCATCGGTAAAGCTTACCGCCGAGCACGAGGATCCGAAGACGGGACTGTGGTTCGATCATTCGACCGAAAAAACGGTCCGCGGCGTGACAGCCGGCACGGGCAGGACGGGATACACCGTCAGAATGGCTAAAAACGAATCGGAAAACTGCCAGTTCTTCGTGTCCGTGAACAGAGACGCCAAGATCAGGGTCGAGGTCGAGCCGTTTGCAAACGGCGGAGACAGCGTTGACTTTGAGCTTTATTATGAATTCTATCACAATATAGAAAACGTACTGACGCCCGACGCGCTGCCGCCTTATACCGGCGCGATAGACGTTCCCGCGCATACCTCGCAGGGCTTTGTAATTCAGCTGACAACGACGCCGGAAACGAAAGCCGGGGAATATACGTCAGTCGTCCACGTTTATGACGACGAGACCGGCTATGAGATCAAACGCGCGCCCGTCGCGGTCCGCGTATGGGATTTCGAATTATCCGAGAAAACAGAGCTGCGCACGGCTTTCGCGCTGTGGACCTCGTATCTGGCTGACTCATACAACTGGAACAACGTCGATTTCAGCTATGACGAGGTGCTTTACAATTACTTCGAATTCTTCCTCAAATACCGCATAAACATAATGGATATCCCCGGCGGCATAACTTCGTCGTACGGTCAGAACTGGATGAGCCGCGACAGGGTCAACACCGCCCGCTGGTACAACCGCGACATGAGCGTGTCGCAGGATCTCGGCTTCACGCCGGACTGGACCTATAAGGTCCTGTACTACTCGGTGGACGAGCCGAAATCGAACACGGACTTCGCAAATCTCATAGCGCACGCGGAGGAGATAAAGCGGAATACGCCGGATTACAGATTCGTATCCCCGACGGACCGCAACCTTGACCTCACGAACGACGGCAAGGTCACCACGTTTGAAGAAGCAGATACAGATCAGGTGGAATTCATGAGCCGCGCTGTAACGGTGTGGTGCCCGAAGATGAACGCGTTCACGAGCCGCGACCTCAGATTCATATCTCAGGTATCGTTTTTGCAGAGCGAGGAGCAGGACGCGAAATACGGTACGTATACCGAAAGGATGAAGAAAGAGGTCGAAGAGGGCGACGAGCTGTGGACTTACATCTGCGTCAACCCCGTTGAGCCTTACGTCAACTGGCAGATACAGAGCGACGGAACGGAAGCGGTCGTCAGCGCGTGGCAGATGAAACAGCTCGGCGTGACCGGTATGCTTTACTGGGCTGTCGACTACTGGAAGTCCGCGTACTGGAACCAGAGCACCCCGTGGCCAAACGCCGCGTACGGCGACGGTATGCTGATATACAGCGGATACGCGTTCAACCTGCCTTATCCGATAGCCTCGCTCAGACTCGAAAGCATAAGAGACGGTATAGAGGATTATCAGATGCTCTGCATGCTGGAGGAGACGCTCGGAGCGGAAGCGGCGGCGGATATGATATCACGTATGACGAGCAGCGTCGTCACGTACGCAGATAACGACGATTACGTCCACGCGGTAAGGGTACTGCTCGGAGACACGCTCGAAAAAGCTTTGTCGGAGAGCAACTGATCTAAGATAAAAAAACGGTGCGCGCCGAAGGCTCGCACCGTTTTGTTTACGCCGTGCAGCGTTTATTCAAGCGCCGGAGTGCAGGGGCAGGTGAGCGGCAGGTTCTTGTTCACCGGGCATGCCCATCTGACGGCGTTTCTGATGATCCTCTGAACGTATTCGTTCTGATAGCTCTTGTTCGTTTCGTGACCGGGCTGGAAATAGAAGATCTTTCCGTTGCCGCGTACCCACGTGCAGCCGGTGCGGAATACCTCGCCGCCGTTGAACCAGCCCATGAAAACGACCTCGTCGGGCTCGGCTATGTCGAACGGCTCGCCGTACATCTCTTCCTCTTCAAGAACAAAGGTCTCCGGAATGCCGGCGGCTATCGGATGGTTGGGCTTTACGGTCCATACGCGTTCCTTCGCGCCGTCGCGCCATTTGAGATTGCAGGTGGTACCCATCATACGTCTGAATATCTTTGAATGATGACCGGAGTGGAGAACAACGAGCCCCATACCGGACAGTACGTATCTCTGAACTCTGTCTATTATCTCGTCGGGTACCTCGCCGTGCTTCACGTGCGCCCACCAGACGAGAACGTCTGTGTCGGCAAGGACTTCATCGGACAGACCGTATTCGGGCATATCCATCGTGGCGGTGCGGACCTCGATATCGTCGCAGGTCAGGAAGCCGGCGATATATCCGTGAAGCCCGCCGGGGTAGATGGCGGTGATACAGGGATCGACCTTTTCGTGATAATTCTCGTTCCAAACGGTTACTTTCATAGTGACCTCCGCGTTTTTTTCTTTATTTTACCACAAAAAACGGGAATTGCAATAGAAAAAACGGCATTTTTAAATTTTTTCGTTTTTTTTCAAAAAGGACTTGATTTTTTATTTCGTTTGTGGTATACTACGTAGGCACTTGAATAAAAGCAAGGGCAGCAAGGCTATGGAAAGATGGCTGAGTTGGTCTAAGGCGCACGACTGGAAATCGTGTAAGCGCTAATACCGCTTCCAGGGTTCGAATCCCTGTCTTTCCGCCAAAAAAACGGACGCATAAAGCGTCCGTTTTTTTGGCGGACGTTTACAAAAAGGGATTCGAACCAGCGTGAAGAAAACGGTCCGGGGGACCGTTTTTAGCGGTGACCGAAGAATTTTGCAAAGCACAGACAAATAAGTTTGTGCAAATTGCTTTGCAAAATTCGAGACGAATCCCTGTCTTTTTGTTTTGCCGATATTTACAAAAAGGGATTCGAACCGGCGTTGGGGGACACGAAGAATTTTGCAAAGCACGCACAAGCAAATTATTGCAAATTGCTTTGCAAAATTCGAGACGAATCCCTGTCTTTATCGGGATTCGAACCGGCGTTGGGGGACACGAAGAATTTTGCAAAGCACGCACGAACAAATTATTGCAAATTGCTTTGCAAAATTCGAGACGAATCCCTGTCTTTTTGCTTTACCGATATTTACAATAAGGGATTCGAACCGGCGTTGGGGGACACGAAGAATTTTGCAAAGCACGCACAAACAAATTATTGCAAATTGCTTTGCATGATCCGGGACGGATCAACGTCATATCACGGATTTGTAAAAAAATCAAAACCGGTATTGACAAAACGGCACGGTCGTGGTAAAATGAAATTGCGACGGTATCGCAAATCTGACGGAGGCGGTATTTCTATGGAGTATTCAACAAGGCAGAGAAAAGACCTGATCATGACGCTTGAACGCCACCGCGATGAAACGCTTTCCGCCGATCGGATCGTCGACCTTCTGGGTAAAGACAGGATCAGCAGAAGCGCGGTCTACCGCAATATGTCGGCGCTTGAAGCGCAGGGGTGCGTCAAACGCGTCACTCTGCCCGGGTCTAAACGGATCTTTTTCCGTTATACCGGGGCGGAAGAATGCAGAACGCATCTGCATCTGGAATGCTTTAAGTGCCGTAAAACGTACCATATGGACGCGCGTTTGACCAACACGCTGATAGAAAACGTGATGCGGGATTCCGGTTTTGACGTGGACAGCGGCAGTACCGTACTGTACGGAATATGCGAAAAGTGCAGAAATAACTGATCCAACGTAAGTGTAAGGTGGTGTTATCATGAAAATAAAGCGCCATATTGCCGCCGTTTTAACAGCGGCTGTTGTCGTCGCCGCCGTGATAACGTCCATGATCGCCGTGGCGCACGGATCGGAGCACCACTGCACGGGTGAGGACTGCCCGGTATGCGCGCTCGTTGCGGTCTGTGAGAATACGTTAAAAACCTTATCCGGGGCGCCGGCGTCATTTTTCGCGGCGGTGCCGGTATGCTTTGCCGTTGTTTTCATTACGGCGTTTTGCGCGTCTTCTGACAACGTAACGCCCGTTTCATTAAAAGTCAAGCTTCTGGATTAAAACATGATATGACAAGGGAGATGTCTGCCCGAACGGGGCGGACTTTATCGGCATACGCCGGCTTCCTTGTATTTTTGTACACGTTTGCAAAATCTTGTTTTGATCACGGAGGCTTTTTTATGAAAAAAATAATTGCGATCGCTCTCTGCCTGATGATGCTTTCAGGCGTCATGACAGGCTGCGGGACACCGTATTCAAACGGCGATAAGCTCAGTATCGTCACGACCATATTCCCGGAATACGACTGGGTCATTCAGATCCTCGGGGATAAAGCCGGTCAGACGGAAGTTACGCTGCTTCTCGATAACGGCGTCGATCTGCACAGCTATCAGCCCACGGCTGACGATATAATCAGGATCTCGAACTGCGACATGTTCATTTACGTCGGAGGAGAATCCGACGAATGGGCGGAGGACGTGCTGTCGAAATCGACCGGTCGGGATATGGCAGTGATAAACCTTCTCGAGGCTCTCGGAGACGGAGCAAAGGTAGAGGAAGTCAAAGAAGGCATGCAGGGGGAAAAGCACGAACACGGCGACGGTCGGGAGGATGAAGATCACGACCAAGGAGAAGAGACGGAATATGACGAACACGTCTGGCTCTCTCTGAAAAACGCCGCAAAGCTTTGCGGCTGTATCGCCGAAAAGCTTTGCGAGCTCGATCCCGCCGGTAAAGACGTTTATAAAGCCAATGCCGACGCGTATATCGAAAAACTGAACGTGCTGGACAAACGCTATCAGGACGCCGTTGACGCTGCAGAAACAAAAACGCTGCTGTTCGCAGACCGCTTCCCGTTCAGATATCTCACGGACGATTACGGGCTCGACTACTACGCCGCGTTCGCCGGCTGCTCGGCGGAGAGCGAGGCGAGCTTTGAAACGATCATGTTTCTTGCGAACAAGGTCGACGAGCTCGGGCTCAGCTCTGTGTTTCAGATAGAAGGCTCGGACGGCAGGATAGCGAGAACAGTCTCGGATACTACGAAATCAAAGGATCAGACGGTACTGACGCTTGATTCCATGCAGTCCACGACGATGGCTGACGTGAAAAACGGCGCTTCGTACCTTTCGATCATGGAAAAGAATCTCGAAGTCCTTAAGGACGCGCTGAAATAAGGAGGGACCCGTTAATGGCACTGCTTACCTGCCGGGATCTTTCGCTCGGTTATGAAGGGCGTGAGATCGTTTCCGGATTGAATTTCAAAGTCGATCCCGGCGATTATCTGTGTATCGTCGGGGAGAACGGGTCCGGAAAAAGCACGTTGATGAAAACAATACTCGGACTGCAAGCTCCAATCGGCGGCAGGATCCTGACGGGCGACGGTCTGAGGCAGAACGAGATCGGTTATCTGCCGCAGCAGACGGTCGTGCAGAAGGATTTTCCGGCGTCGGTTTGGGAGATAGTTCTTTCCGGCTGCGGCAACAGAACCGGACTCCGCCCCTTCTATAACAGGGAAGAAAAGCGGACAGCAAGAGAAAACATTGAAAAAATGGAGCTGACGCCGCTTTCCAAGCGGTGTTACCGCGAGCTTTCGGGCGGTCAGCAGCAGCGAGTGCTGCTCGCACGCGCTCTGTGTGCCGCACGGAAAATGATATTGCTTGACGAGCCGGTCTCCGGGCTTGATCCGAAGGTCACCGCGGAAATGTACGGTCTGATCGAACGGCTGAACAAACAGGAAGGAATGACCGTCATCATGATCTCTCACGATATCGCAGCCGCCGTGAAGTACGCGGATCACATCCTGCATATCGGACGGGAGGTTTTCTTCGGTACGAAGGAAGAATATCTGAACAGCGCGTACGCGCGTGTTTTTCTGAAGGACGGTGAGACGGATGGCTGAAATATTTGAAAAACTCTCGCTTTATCTGCAATACCCGTTTGTCAGATACGCGCTGATCGTCGGCGTTCTGATCGCGCTTTGCTCGTCGCTGTTCGGCGTGACGCTCGTGCTGAAGCGCTTTTCCTTCATCGGAGACGGACTTTCACACGTGGCGTTCGGCGCCATTGCAGTCGCGGCTGTCGCGGGACTTACGAATGAGATGCCGCTCGTGCTCGTTATCACGACGGCGAGCGCGGTACTGTTGCTGCGCACGGGGCAGAACACAAGGATCAAGGGAGACGCCGCGGTGGCTATGATCTCTGTCGCCGCTCTGGCGATCGGATATCTGCTAATGAACCTTTTCTCAAAGTCAAGCAATCTCTCGGGCGACGTGTGCTCGACGCTTTTCGGCTCAACGTCGATCCTCACGCTGACAAAGACCGAGGTGTGGATCTGCGCCGTGCTGTCCGTTCTCGTCGTCGCGGTGTTCCTGTTCTTTTACAACAAGATTTTCTCCGTCACCTTCGATGAAAGCTTCGCCCGCGCAACGGGAACGAAGGCGGGACTTTACAATCTTCTGATCGCAGTCGTGATAGCGGTCATAATCGTGCTCGCCATGAATCTTGTCGGATCGCTTCTGATCTCCGCGCTCGTGATCTTCCCGGCGCTTTCGGCGATGCGCGTGTTCAAAAGCTTCAAAGCCGTTACTGTCTGCTCCGCCGCGTTTTCCGTCGTATGCGCTCTGCTCGGCATACTGATATCGATACTTGCCGGAACGCCCGTCGGCTCGACGATCGTGGCGGCTGACATCGCAGGCTTCCTCATATTCTTCGTTATAGGTTCCGTAAAAGGGGGTATCAAAAGATGAAAAGAGTTGTTTGTATCATGCTCGCCGTGATCACGCTCCTCACAGCCGCCGGCTGCGGCTCTGCGAACGGAGGAAGAAAAGCTCAGAGCAATCAGGGCAAATCCGTCGACGACGTGCTGAGTGAAAAAATGAACGAAAGCGACAAAGCTCCGGATACGTCTTCCGCACAGGACCCGGGCGTGACGGACGGCGTCCAAGGCTCCGTAAACGATTTACCGGTCGACGTCGATCTCACGAAGCTCAGCTCAACGATGGTGTATTCGGAGGTCTACAACATGATGACGGAACCGGATTCATACACAGGCAAGCTTGTCAGGATGAAGGGGACGTTCGCGTATTCCATAGGAGAGGAAAGATATTATCTGTTCTGCGTGATCGCGGACGCGACGGCGTGCTGCGCGCAGGGAATGGAATTCGTTCTCAGGGAAAGCCGCAAATTCCCGGACGAATACCCTGCGGAAACGACGGAGATAACCGTCGTGGGGGTGTTTGACACGTACATGGAAGGCGAGCTCATGTACTGTCAGCTGATCGACGCGGTCATGGAATGAGCCGGATCAAAGCGTCCTGTACAATCGATTACAAGAAAAGCAAACGGCGGCTGGAACGATCCCGCCGCCGTTTGCTTGCGCTGTCCGGTCAGACCGGTGTTATCTGTGGTTCCTGAAAGTATAGCAGAGTCTGCCGAGGGGCGCCGCGTCACCCTCCGAATACATCTGCTCCATCGTCGTAACGTTCGTGTCGCTGTCCACCCATTTGAACGATATCATGATATCGTTGTAATCGCGTATACCGACGGAGGAGAGAGGCACGGAGATCATCATCTCGCTGTCTGAGACTTTATAGCTTATCTGTTCGCTCGATATGACTTTGTATCCGTTATCCGCTTTTGCGATACGGCACAGCGTCGTCCTGCCGCTGCCGTCGGGCGAGCGGTTTATCAGATAGTCAAATCCGCAGAAGCCGGTGTTTCCGTCCTGATCGGCGTCAAGGAACAGCTGCATCCACGAAGCGCCGGAGACGGGGGATGAAATGTTGTTCGCGCATTTCACGTAGAAGTAAATGTTTTTCGTGTCGTAAACGACCCTCGATTCGATTATATCGTTGTTGCCGGACGTGTCTTTGAGCGTCTTTCTGCCGAATCCCGTTGCGGAACGGTCGACCGTGTCGCCCTTCGGATCGGTGTATACGGCGGTAACGCCGTTCCACTGATCGAAGCTTCCGTTTACGTCTATCGGCTTTCTCGAATCGTTTACGAGCGCCGGCGCCGAGCCCTTGTATCTGCGTATCAGATCGGCAAGCTGAATGTAGTAGTTATCGAAATATCCGCCGCGCATCGGTTCAAGATCGCGTGAGAATTCGGCGCTGCACGTGTCGACGAAGATAACCGTGTCGTTGTTCGTCGCCTGTCTTTGAGCCACCCATTCGTTCCATCCCGTGACGAGCACGTAAGGTACGTTCGCCTCGATCGCACGTGTGAACTGCTCTTCGAAATTCAGACCGTACATCGCAGCGTTTTCACGACTGTCGTAGGCGCCGTTCGCGTAGCTCCTGCCTCTGTTCGTCCTGTTGCCGTATATCGCGGAATCGGAGAATCTGACCGTGCCGCTGTGCTGGGCGACGGAAACGCTCATCGCTTCGGCTTTGCCCGCGTTGTTGACGAACACTCTCTGCGGATAGTTGAAATCCATCCACGGCCAGCCGTTAGTCTTCTGCGCTTCGTTCGGCCATTGCGGCTCACGGTAGGAGAAGGTGTTGTACGCGGCTGACGTAAGCCCCGATCTGCATTCGCTCTGATATGCGATGATGAGAGGCTTGCCGTCAAGATACAGCCACGTGTCGGGATAATAGTTTTTCGAGTATATGCTGTCGTATATCTGTTTCACGGTCGCCGGGCAGGATGAATGCGTGTAGAATACGATCTTCGGCGCCGCGAAGCCCTGTTCGTTGAATTCATGCATTATCTTCATCAGAGCGCGGGCGTTGCTGAGATACGGGAAGCCGTTCGTCGCGTCGATATAAAGGAAATCGACGTTTGCAAGCGTAAGCTCTTCGATATGCTTTCTCATTACCCAGGTGTCTTTTGAATAATAGTATCCGTACAGCGGTTCGCCCCAGAAGTGCATCGCGCCGACGGGACCCCAGCCGGAGTACGACGCTTTTTTCGCCGCCTCGCCGCCGGCCTGAAGGATCTTCGTTATGTCGAGTATGCCGCTGTCGCCGTGCTCACCCATCCAGAGAAAATAGAACAGACCGACGTTTTTTGTGCCGTCTGAAACGTAACCGCCGTTCATGACCGTCTCTCGCCCGAGGTCGTCAGTCGCGACCGTGACGCCGTTTTTCATATTTGCCGTATTCGGATACGAAACGCCGTCGACGACTATCACGTCGCCGTTTTCGGTATACGGAGCGCTGCCTGCGTAAGTGTCAGACGCGGGTTCGGACGTCTCACCGCCTGAAACGTATCTGAAAAGATACGCAACGTCCTTGTTGTCGACAGATCCGTCGCCGTTGCAGTCCGCGGCGGATCCGTCCACGGTCACGTCGCCGCCGGAAACGTATCTGAACAGCGTGACTACGTCCTTGTTGTTTACCGCGCCGTTGGCGTTGACGTCGCAGCCGGAGCCGCCCTTCGACATCACGCGCAGTATGAACGAGGTTATTTCGTCGGCTCTGCCGTTGTCAGCGACCGCCTTGACGGTTACGCTGTAAACGCCGAAGGGCAGGGAACCGATGCCGGAAAGCTCAAGCATCGCTTCATCGCTTCCGTAACCTGCGTGAGCGCCGCCGTCGGCGGGATATATGCCGATCGACTGCACGTCGGGTCTGTCGCGGTAGTTGTCCTCACATTCGTACGTTTTGCCGCCGCATTCGTATACGATTTTCTCGAGCTTCGCGCCTCCGAAAAACGCCGCCCAGCCCGCGACGTAAAGCCTGTCGCCGGAATAGACTGTCACACGCCCGCGCCCCTTCAGGTTTTCCGAGGCGCCGAGCGCGGCGGAGTTGACCTGCAGGGCGTCAAGCTGCATTACGTCGCCGCCCTTGACGGTCAACCTGAAGGTTTTGAATTCGGACGACGCGCCGCCGTAGGAATACGCCTTCAGAGTGACGGTGTAGGAGCCCGGGGCGAGCTTGTCGATACCGGTAAGCTCCATCATACCATCGTCCTTGCCGAAGCCGGCGTGAGCGCCGTTATTGTACGAGACGATCCCATTAGCGGAAAGATCCGTCCGATCGCGGTAATTGTCCTCGCACGCGTACTCGACGCCGTTTATACCGTATTTGATCTCCTTCAATCCGTCGCTTGACGAAAACGCGACCCAGCCGATTATATAGATCCTGTCGCCGCTGTTGATCGTGATATTTCCCTCGCCTTTCAGGTCTGCGGACTGATATATAGCGGGGACGTTGATCTGAAGCGAATCGAGATGCGTCCTCAGCGCGGACGCGCCGAGCGAGAGCCCGGACGTGAGTCCGAGGATCAAAGCGGCGAGAAGTATCGCCGAAACTGTTTTTTTCAAGCCGGTGTTCCTCCATAGATTACTGATCTCAGTTTAGTGCAAAAACGCCTGAAAGTCAAGTGTTTTTGCGTTACTTTTTGCCGAACGGCGCGCCGATATGACAAAAGCACGGCGCCGTGCGGCGCCGTGCTGATCTTTGTCAGTCTTTTTTGTTGATCGTTTTCAGCCTCTGAACGTTTGAAAGGATCTTCTTGCGCAGACGCAGAGACTTCGGAGTTACTTCCATAAGCTCGTCGTCGGCGATGAATTCGATCGCCTCCTCAAGGCTGAATACCTTCGGCGGAACGAGGCGGAGCGCTTCGTCCGCGCCGGCGGAGCGGATGGCGGTGAGGTGCTTTTTCTTGCACACGTTAACGGCGATATCGACCATCTTCGGGCATTCGCCGACGATCATGCCTTCGTAGACCGGAGTCTGAACGCCGATGAACATTGTTCCGCGGTCCTGCGAATTGAACAGACCGTATGAAGTGGCCTCGCCGTCCTCGGAGGCTATCAGCGAACCGGTGAAGCGGCGCGTTATCTCGCCCTTGTAGGGCTCGTAACCGTTGAAAATGGAGTTGATGATGCCCTCGCCGTGAGAATCCGTCATGAGCTCGGAGCGGTAGCCGATAAGGCATCTGGCGGGAATGTTGTATTCGACCTTCGTGCGCGTGTCACCGAGAGGCTCCATCGTCAGAAGCTCGCCTTTTCTCGCGCCGAGCTTCTGCATGACGGCGCCGACGTATTCGTTCGGAACGTCGATGGTGACGAGCTCCATAGGCTCGCACGTCTTGCCGTCTATCTGCTTCATGAGTACGCGCGGAGTGGAGCAGCAGAGCTCGTAGCCCTCGCGTCTCATCGTTTCTATAAGTATGGCAAGATGCATTTCGCCGCGGCCCATGACCTTGAACTGGTCGGTCGTCTCGCCGTCCTGTACGCGCAGGGATACGTCGCGGAGAAGCTCTTTGTAAAGGCGCTCGCGCAGCTGACGGGAGGTGACGTATTTACCCTCGCGTCCGGCGAACGGGCTGTCGTTGACGGAGAACGTCATCTCCATCGTGGGCTCGGAAACTTTAACGAATTCAAGAGGCTCGGGCGTATCGGTTGCCGTGACGGTGTCGCCGATCTCGATATCCTCGGCGCCGGAGAAGCAGACGATGTCGCCGACGGTCGCCTGATCGGTGTCTACGCGCTTCAGACCTTCGATCTGCATGAGCTTGACGATCTTGCCGCGGCGGGTAACGCCGGGATTGTGGTAGTTGCACATGAGCATGTCCTGACCGGCTTTTATAACGCCGCGCTCGACTCTGCCTATGCCGATCCTGCCGACGTAGTCGTTATAGTCGATGGAGGAGACGAGAAGCTGGAGAGGTCCGGTCTCGTCGCCCTCGGGGCAGGGAATATGATTTATGATAGCCTCGAAAAGTACCTTGAGGTTTTTTTCCTGATGGTCGGGAGAAAGCGAAGCGGTGCCGGCGCGTCCGTTGCAGAAAACGACGGGAGAATCGAACTGCTCGTCCGTGGCGTTGAGGTCAAGGAAAAGCTCGAGCACTTCGTCGACGACCTCGTCAAGACGGGCGTCAGGACGGTCAACCTTGTTTATGACGATGATGACGCGGTGGTTCATCTCAAGCGCCTTGGAGAGGACGAATCTCGTCTGAGGCATGGGACCTTCCGCGGCGTCAACGAGAAGAACGACGCCGTTGACCATCTTGAGTATACGCTCAACCTCGCCGCCGAAGTCGGCGTGCCCGGGGGTGTCGATTATATTGATCTTTATACCGTTGTAATGGACGGACGTGTTCTTGGCGAGTATGGTTATACCGCGCTCGCGTTCAAGCGCGCCGGAGTCCATGACGCGTTCAGTCGTTACCTGGTTTTCACGGAAAATACCGCCCTGCTTGAGCATTTCGTCGACGAGCGTCGTTTTGCCGTGGTCGACGTGAGCGATGATCGCAACGTTTCTTAAATCTTCTCTTTTCAAGTGTTGTATCCCCTTACAGAATTTCTAACTTTAAAATTATATCAGATTTTATTGCGATTTTTTGCAGTATAATGTTATTTTATTGTAAAATCGGAAATGATCACGTACATACGCGGAGCCGATAAAGGGCTTTGACGGCGCCCGGCGGCTCGACCGGACGTGCCCGACGGCTTCCACGCTCTTGGGGGTCCCACCCCTCATAACCCCCAAACCCCCTTACCCCTCCCACAACTCCGAGAGAGTTGAGGGGGCGCGAATCTCCGGGT
>CACWOQ010000055.1 GCA_902762505.1 uncultured Ruminococcus sp.
CTGGTATGGAAAACAAGAGTGACCAGCCGAAATACCCCCACATGGATATGGGCTTCAGTTCATCCGGTACGTACATATTCTTGTAATACATATAATCACCTTCTTTCGTTGACAGTATATCATAAAGCGGCTGTGTTGTCAAGTTTTTTATTTTTGAAAAATCCTTTTTTGTATTGCAAAACAGGAAAAAATATGGTATCATATAGAAAAACCATCGGAGGTGCTTATAATGAAAGATCTATCGGCGGGACTGCTTTACGGAGTGGACGCGCTCGGCAGAAAAACGCCCGTCGGCGACCTCTGCCCGGAGCCGCGGAAAAACAGACAGGTCGGTCTGTTCTATTTTCTGTGGTGCGGAGAGCACGGCAGACACAAGCCGTACGACATATCGAAGATAGTGGCAAAAGATCCGCAGGCGGGATATCATCCCGAGGTATGGGGCGATATAGGCGTATATCACCACTGGGGCGAGCCGTTTTACGGTTATTACTATTCCGACGACGAATGGGTCATAAGGAAGCACATGAAGCTTATCATGCAGGCTGACGTGGACTTTCTGTTTTTTGACACGACGAACGCGGCGATATACGAAAAAAACGTAAAAAAGGTAATGTCCGTGCTTCAGGAATATCACGACGAGGGCTTTAAGATACCGCGCGTGATGTTCTATACGAACACGCAGTCCGGCAAGACGGTACAGAAAATATACGACGCGATTTACAAACCCGGCTTCTGCCCCGACACGTGGTACAGATTCGGTGAAAAGCCGCTTATAATCGCGATAAAAGAAGAATGCTCTGAGGAATGCAGAGAGTTTTTCGACATAAAGAAATCACAGTGGCCGAACGAGCCGGACAAGCTCGGCGGATGGCCGTGGATGGACTTCACGCGTCCTCAGAGAGTTTTCAAAAACGAAGACGGCGTTGATGAGGTGATCAACGTCTCCGTCGCCCAGCATCCGCAGATCCGCTTCGGCGACTCGGTGCTTTACGGCGAGACGACGAACAGAGGCAGGGCGTTTCACAACGGCGAAAACGACGAAAGCGAGGGCGCCGTCAATTACGGATACAACTTTGCCGAGCAGTTCGACCGCGCGATAGAGACCGATCCGCCCGTTGTGCTCGTGACAGGCTGGAACGAATGGATCGCCGGACGCTGGCAGGGCACCCCCGAGCGTCCGATCATGTTCGTCGACTGCTGCAACTGCGAATACAGCCGCGACCTTGAGATGATGCGGGGCGGATATTTCGACAACTACTTCATGCAGCTCGTATCGTACGTAAGAAAATACAAGGGCTTTTCAAAAATACCCGTACACGGAGACGGCGAGCTCGCTTATTATCCGTCCACGGGCGACGGCGCGACCCGCCGTGACAACGACGGTTACGGCACTCACTACGTAAACGACACGGGCAGAAACGCAATAACCGGCGTAAGCGTCGTCAGATCCGGTGAAAACGTCACGTTCACGCTCGAATCAAAGGATACGCTGACGTATGGCGACGGCGACTTCATGGTGCTGTTCCTCAAAGGCACGAAGGGCTCGTTCGTCGCGGACGGCGGCAAGCTGTATGCGCTCGACGACGGCTTTGTCCGCACGCCGGTCCGCGATATAACGTCTGAGCGCACGGAAAAAACCGTCTCGTACACGCTGCCGCTCGACGCGGTCACGGAAGACGGTACGATCCTGTTCAAAGCCGCCGACAGCAATATTAAGTATGCGTCGGTCGAGGACTTTTACGACAAGGGCGACGTCGCCCCTCTCGGCAGACTCGATTTCGTGTACAGATTCAATAACGGAAAGGTTTGAAAAATGTTCAGATCGGAAGGATCAAATACGGACGTTCATCCCGTATCGGCGCAGGACGGCATTGAGATATACAAGCTCCCGGGACCGGGAAAATACAGATGGAGCGAGGAGCTGAAGGGCTTTTTTACAACGTGGACGCCGCTTTGCGGACGCGACCACAGCATAAGGCAATGGTGGTCGCCTAACGTGTCGGAAGCCGTTTATCAGTGCGGCTCGCCCGTGCTGTCAACGCTCGACGCGGAAGGGATGAACCGTGTGACTGCGGCTTTGTCCGATTCGTTTTCCCGTTCGCGTCTGACGGTCTCGGTAGACGACCTGAATCAGCGCGACGAGGTGATCTTCACCGTCGAGACCTGCGGAGAGGACGTGCTTTTGCGCGTAGACAGAAGGCAGATCGGCTATTGCAGCGCGATAGGCGACGCCGGCGAATGGATGCGCTCTTTTCTGAAGGGCGGTCAGATACCCGTACCGGACAACGCGGAGCTGCCGCTTTATTCATCATGGTACTCTTTTCATCAGGAGCCGGAGCAGTATCTGCTCGAAAAGGAGCTTGAAGCCGCGGCGAAATCCGGCTTTAAAACGTTCATCCTTGACGACGGCTGGCAGTTCGAGGGTCAAAACACGGGCGATTACCGGAAATGCGGCGAATGGACCGTTGCAAAAAGCAAATTCCCCGATTTCAAAGGCTTTTGCCGCCGCGTTCATTCCTTCGGTATCCGGATGATCGTATGGTTCGCCGTTCCGTTCGTCGGATTCGAATCAAAGGAATACGCCCGTTTCAAAGACAAGATCGCCTTCAAAAACGAAGGGCTCGGCGCCGGGATCCTCGATATCAGATATCCCGAAATAAGAAAACACATACTGAGCTTTTTGGAGCGTTTTGCGCTCGATTACGGCGTCGACGGCTTCAAGCTCGACTTCCTCGACATTTACAAAGCGGACGCCGGCAGCATACCGCCGTATAACGACCGCATGGACGCAAAGACTCTCGATTCCGCCGCGGCATATCTCATGGATGAGATATACGCCCGGATGACGGGTATCAGGGAAGATTTCATGTTTGAATTCCGGCAGAATTACGTCGGCGCGCAGATAGTGAACAGATGCAATATGTTGAGAGTCGGCGACTGCGCCGCGGATCCGATCACGAACCGCATAGGGATCGCCTCTCTTCGTCTGCTGAACGGCGGAACGGCGATACATTCCGACATGCTTCTGTGGGGAAAACACGAGTCACCGCTGAACTGCCGGCGTCAGCTTTTGAACATTCTGTTCTCCGTGCCGCAGATATCCGTGCGGCTTACCGAAATTCCGGGATATCAGCTCGATCTGATCCGCCGTTATACCGAATACTGGACGGAAAACAGAGACACTCTGATGCACGGTACGTTCTCTGCTCTGCGCCCGGAATCGAACTACACGGTCATGTCGGCGGAGGACGAAGACAAAAAGATCACCGTACTTCACGGCGATCCGGTCTTCACCCCCTCGGGCAAACGCGAGGACGTGTTCAACGATACCGCCTGCGACTTTATCGTCTCATCCGGCGGCGCCTTTGAATACGAAATATACGATATGTTCAATGACCTGCTGTGCGGCGGCAAAACAGACGGGCATCCGTGCTCACTTGACGTGCCGCGCGGCGGAATGCTGAGGATATGCAAATGAAAAGAAAAATACAGACACTTATAATAACGCTCACGATCCTGCTCCCTTACGTTCTGTACGGCTGCACGCCCGCATCCGATCCGGTCACGGCGGAGGCGACTGAGACGGAGACGACGGCCACGGAAAGCGTGACGGACGAGGAAACGGAGCCGGAGGAAACACCCGAAGAAATGGAAAGATATTTTATTTTCAGGATCTGGAATTTCAACGAAAGACCGGAGGCAGAATTCAAAAAAGCGGTAGACACCGCGCTCGAAGCCGGATTCACGGCGATAAAGGTCCATATGCCCTGGCACAGGATCGAGAAGGCGGACGGATCCGTTGATTTTTCGGAGCTTGACCGTTTGCTCGACTACGTTATAAACGTAAAAGGCGTAAAAGCCGCGGTCTCGATAGATTTCGCGCGCAGATACGGAGACGGCATGCTGTCCGACGACGAGCTCCAGCGGAGCATAAGCGGACAGCTCTGCGTCGGCGACATATACTACAACCGCGCAGTTCTCTCTTTCTGCTCTCAGACGGCGACAGACAAGGCCGTCTCGTTCTACGGCAGAGCCGTGGAGCATGTAAACGAAAAGTTCGGCAATTCGATAATCCTGTACCTGCCCGCTTTCACTCAGTACTGTGAGACGGAATACTGGTGCACGGATCAGTTCGATTATTCCGACAACGCGATAAACGCGTTCCGCGCGTCGCTTTCGGAAAAATTCGGCGACGTCTCGGCGCTGAACGAGGCGACGGGTAAAAAATTCGCTTCATTTGACGAGGTGGAAGCGCCGGCATGCAGCGCGCACGACGCGCTCGGCGTTCTGTGGTACAACTTCCGACATGACGCGCTGAAATCATTCATCGACCGGCTCGCCGCGGCGCAGAAGAAGGCGGCGCCCGACAGCAAGCTCGCGATCCAGCTCGGCTCTGTTTTCGACAACGCCTCGTATCTGCGCTGCACGCTCCGCTTCGCGGATCTCTGCGAGAACGCGGACGTGGTATGGTTTGACGACGCGCCGCTGTACGATCACAAATTCTCAATGGATTACGTACGCTCTTCCCTGCCCGAGGGCGTTATCATCGCGCAGGAGATAGACGGTCCGAGACAGTACAACGCCTCGCCAGAGGCGTATCTCGACCAGGGGCTGACGTCGTTTGCCTACGGCGCGACGATCGTATCCGCCGCGAACTGGGAGATAGACGAATACTTCGACAACTACAGGGACGTCTTTCGTCAGATACACGACACGTGGTTCGGCGACGAGGTCCCGGATACGGTATCGCTCGACGGCGCGCCGGTGCAGAAGATCTCGCTGTCCGATATGCTCAGGCGCCGCGATCCGTCCGGATACATTTCCAAATACAGAAAGGCGCTGAAAAACGCGCCGGCGGTAAAGATCACCGTCGTAGACGACCTGAAATAAAAACAAAGCCGACCGCGCCGGTCGGCTTTATCGTTTTTTTACTGTCCTTTATACGTTATTTCCATACTGTCGGCAAGAGCCGCGGCGCCTTCTTTGTCAAAGTCCACGTAAAGCGCGGGCTTCATTTTTCTGTACTGCCCGTACACCGCTTCAAGGAACTGCCCGGAGATAACGTCCGTATCGTACGCCGTGTTTATATGGAGGATCGCGCCGTCCCGATAAACGAGCAGATACCGCGACTGACCGTATAAGAAATAACGTTCTCCCGCGATTTCGTACGACGGTATATCCGCCCCCCGCCATACCGGTTATAAAGAACGCCGCGGCGCCGTCAGTTCAGCTGTTATACAGCTTTGAATACTCCCCGGCAAGTCTGCCGTAAAGCTTCTCCGCTCCGCCGCCGACGGGCTTTCCGTCGATATGCGAGACGCGGCGGAACATTGCCGAAGCGGAGCCTACTATGACCTCATCGGCGCGCATCATCTCGTCTACGGTGAAGGTCCTGACCTCGTGCGGCAGTCCGTTTTCCTCACAGATACGCAGAACGTATTTACGCGTGACCGACGGCAGGATATGATTCGACAGCGGAGGGATTACGACCTTGCCGCCCGATATGATCATAACGGACGAATGCGAGCCCTCGGTGACCGTCTGTCCGCGGTGAAAGACCGTTTCGTAGCAGCCTTCCTTTTTAGCCCTCTGCGCGGCGAGGACGTTCGGCAGAAGGTTCAGAGTCTTGACGTTGCACATCTCGAATCTTATATCCTCCTCGGTCCTCATCTTCACGTATCCGTACATATCGACGCGCTTGAGCGGCTTGCAGTACGCCATGAACGACGGCGTAAGCTCTCCGTATTTATGATCGCGCAGAGCGTTGCCGCGGGACGCCTGAAAGTATATGAGCGCGTCGCCCTCGGGCTTTGTCAGCTCAACGAGTCTGTCGAATATCCGCGTCATCTCCTCGCGGCTCCACGCGGGCTCTATGTCTATCAGGCGGCAGCTGTTCTCAAAGCGCTCGAAGTGATCGTCAAGCGCGAAATATCCGCCGTTAACGTACGTCGTAACGTCGTAAACACCGTCGCCGAAATAGAACGCGCGGTCCGTTACCGGCGCCTTCAGTTCGTCAAGCGGTGCGTATTCTCCGTTGTAATATCCGTAATTCATATCATTTCACCTCATCTTTTTCCGTTGTTGTCAAGAAGTTCCTTTTTGACCTGCCAAAGCTTTTCAGACAGGTCAACGTAGTAGTTGTGCGGGTTTTCGAATCTCGTCACCTCGTCCCAGAGCGTGTCCATCTGCTCTTTGCAGTATTCCCTTATCTGTTCGAGCGTCGGCTGATCGTAAACAAGCTCGCCGTCTCTGAATATGGGCTTCATAAGCTTCACCGCTCTGTAATCGGACAGGGTCTTCCGTTTCCACGTGTAGTCCGGATCGAATATTTCAAGCGGTTTTTCATCGTCTATCCGCTCGTCGTGCAGGCAGATCAGGTCCGCCAGCGCCTTTCCCGTCTTTCTGTCGAACAGGCGGTACACGGTCTTGAAATGCGGATTCGTGATTTTCGACGTGTTTTCGCTGATCTTTATCTTCGGGATGATGTTGCCGCGTTTATCCTCGATCGCGGCGAGCTTGTAAACGCCGCCGAAAACGGGTTCGCTCTCGCTTGTGATCAGCCTCTCGCCGACGCCGAACGCGTCGATGCAGGCGCCCTGATTGAGCAGATCGCGGATCGTGAACTCGTCAAGGCTGTTCGACGCGATTATTTTGCAATGCGGATAGCCCGCCTCGTCGAGCATCCGGCGCGCACAGCGCGACAGATACGCGATATCGCCCGAGTCTATGCGGATGCCGAGATTAACGTCGCGCCGGTCGCGTCCGAAGTTGTTGTCGAACGCCCTTATCGCGTCCGGCACGCCCTCCTTCAGCACGTTGTAAGTGTCAACGAGAAGCGTCGCGGAGCCGGGATATATCTTGCAGTACGTGTCGAACGCCTCATACTGAGTATCGAACATCTGCACCCATGAATGAGCCATCGTACCGCCGGCGGGAACGCCGTATATCTTGTCCGAAATGGCGCAGGCGGTCCCCGACGCGCCGGCTATATACGCCGCCCTCGCTCCGAGTATCGCGCCGTCGGCTCCCTGCGCTCTGCGCGAACCGAATTCCGACACCGCCCTGCCCTTCGCCGCGCGGACGATGCGCGAGGATTTTGTGGCGATCAGAGACTGGTGGTTTATCGACAGAAGCAAAAACGTCTCTATCAACTGCGCTTCGGGCGCCTTCGCGCGGACGGTTATGATCGGCTCCTTCGGGAAGATCGGCGTGCCCTCCGGTATCGCCCAGATGTCGCCCGTGAAGCGGAATGTCCGCAGATATTCGAGGAAGCCCTCGTCGAATATGCCCTTTCCGCGTAAAAATTCTATATCATCGTCGTCGAAATGGAGCTCTTTTATGTATTCGATGATCTGTTCAAGTCCCGCCGCCACGGCGTAGCCGCCGTTGTCGGGCACGCGGCGGAAGAACACGTCGAAGTAACAGATCCTGTCCTTCATGCCGTTCACGAAATAGCCGTTGCCCATCGTAAGCTCGTAAAAATCGCACAGAAGCGCGTAATTTCTCTCGGTCATATCATTTCCCCTCTCTGCCGATTACTTCTATATGAAGCGACTCCATAACGTCAAGCGCTTTTTCGTTCAGCTCCTTATCGGCGCACGCGGTACAGCGCGCGTCGACGATTATATGCGCGTACGGCGCGGCGGTCTTGGCGATAACGGCGTTTGAAAGCACGCATATGTTCGAGACAAGCCCGCAAAGCTCTATCTGCTCGTACCTGCCGTCGAGAATATATTCCGACAGAGCCTCGCAGCCGAACGTTCCCTTTTCGAATATGGCGGAGGCGAATTTGGAAATACGCTCGACGTTGCCGTAAAGCCTGTGCCCCTCCGTGCCTTTTATGCAATGCGGCACCGGAAGGTTCCTGCCCTCCTCCGTGTCGAGATAATTGCTTGCGTGCGTATCGAGGGTGAAAACGACCTCTCCGCCGTCGAGCAGATATTTTTGTATCTTTCGCAGGATCGGTCCCTCAAGGCGCTCCGCGCCTTCAAATCCGAGCGAACCGTTCACGAAATCGTTCTGATAATCAACAACTACTAATAAGTTCATATCCGTTTCTTTCAGTTAAGATAAACATTTTTGTTTTCGTGCATATTTTCAAATTTGTAAAGATTCGATATTGACAAAAACGTGTCTATTGTTTATAATGAGTTAAAATATGGGTCTGAATGGAGGTAAACACCGTGGGCTCAAAAAAAATCAACAAAACAGCTATCCGTAAAATGGTGCTCTGCGCCGTTTTCATCGCGCTGATAATCGCGCTTTCGTTCATACCGAACACAGGATATATAAATACTCCCGGACTTGCGATAACCACGCTCCACGTGATCGTGATAGTCGGTTCCGTTATGCTCGGATGGAAATACGGGCTTGTGCTCGGCGCCGTATGGGGGATCCTCTGCGAGATCGTCGCCGTTATGTACGCCGAGGTAATGTTCTATAATCCCATCGTATCCGTTATGCCGCGTATCCTCGTCGGCTTCGTCGCCGCGGTGGTCTTCCGCGCCGTGTCAAAAACAAAGCTCGGCATCATAGGCGGCTGCATAGTCGCCGCGATAGCCGGTACGCTGACGAATACGGTGCTCGTTCTGTCAACGCTCTATATCTTCGGCGGCACAATCAAGGAATTTTCCGACGCGTTCAACGCGATAAAGGATATCATACTCGTGATAATCAGCGTGAACGGCGGCGTCGAGCTTGCGATCGCCGTTATACTCACCCCGGCGATCGTCCGCCCGCTCTACCCCACGCTCAGATCACACGGCATCATGCAGTGAAATATCAACCACAAGAGTCTCGTCCTTAACAAGGGCGAGCTTTTTGTTTCCGAGAACGAGCGTGCCGCCGTCCTTGTCCGTGTATACCTTGAGCTTGCCGTTTTCATATTCGACGTATACGTATCCGCCGTTCAGCGGCACCGTACCCATTATCTTTTCAAGTCCGCCCGTCTGAGGTCTTACCTCGAACGTCGCCGCGCCCACCGACGTGGCTTTTACGCCGAGGAAGTATTTGCCGAGCAGATATACGGGACCGGCGCCCCACGCGTGGCAGAGAGATCTGCCGAATTTCATTCCGTACATTGCGTAGTGCTCCGCGCCCTTCTCGTGCGGCAGATACTGTTCCCATATCGACGTCGCGCCGAGCTTCAGCATACCGCCCCAGTATGAGCGGAGCTGCTCCACCGCGTATTCGAGCTGTCCGCAGCCGCAGAGCGCGTCAAGCTCGTAGAAGCCGAAATACGGCGTTGTGATGTGCGGTATTTCGTCGTTTTTGAGGACCTTTTCAACGATAAGCTCCGTTTTTTCCGCGTCTGCGACTCCGCACATAAGCGCGAGGACGTTCGTATGTCTGCCGACGATCTCGCGCCCGGAATCCGCGCAGTCGACGTAAGCGCCGCGCTCCGGACGCCAGAAATCGCGTTGGATCGCGTCGTAAAGCACGCCGGCTGACGCGTCGTACGCGGAGCCGTCCTCGCCGCAGACGGACGACAGGCGGCTCATCGCCTTCATGGTCTTGTAAAGCAGCATCTGCTCCGCCGCCATCGCGCCGTCCTTGTCGAGATCCGCCCAGTCTATGAATATCCAGTCGCCCGGGCGCGCCACTATATAGCCGCGCTCATCCGTGCGGGACACGATGAAATCGTACAGTGCTTTGACTCTCGGCATGATGAATTTCACGAAATCGGCGTCACCCGAGCTGAAATAATAATCCCAGACGCCGCAGATGAGATAAAGCGAATAGTCGTTTATCGTGTTTATATGCTGTTTGTACGGCGGCTTGCCGAGCAGAAGAGTTATCGTTCTTCTCGTGATATCGTTATCGTGGAAGAGATAATCGTTTATCATATAGCTCTGATAAGCGTCGCCGGACCAGACCCATCTGTCTCGCTTGATACCGTCGATGAAAAACTCACGCGAGCAGAGGTGGAACGTGTACGCGCACGTTTTCCACACGTCGTTTATCAGCTTGTCGTCGCACTCGAAGCTGCCTATGTCCTCAAGCTGGACGAATTCGTAATACGCCGAAAGCTTCAGGCTCGCGGCGAGCTTATCCGGGATATATACGTATCTGAACGCGCGAGAGCTCAGACGGTAGCTCATCATACCCTCGAGATGCTCGAAAAGATAAGCGTTTTCGGGATCTGTCGCCTCCTCGGCGGATTCTCCGAAATACACGGTAAGACCCGCGTTGTCGACGGAATTCTCGATAAACAGCTCCGCGAAGGTCTCGCGTCCGAAATCATACAGCATGCCTTCGCCGAACGCCTTGCTGCTGACGGGATATATCCTGCGGTACGAAAACGGGAAGTTCTCCGGCGTGACGGAGGGATCTGTGTACGCGGGATTGTCGCCCGCGTTTATGAATTCGCAGGTGTTGTCGGAGACGAGCCAGCTGCGGTCGGTGCAGACGGTGTCGGATTCGGCGTATATGCACGGCAGACCGAAGAGGTTCGTGATCTTTATCTCCATGGCGTGTTTGCCCGGTCCGAAGAAAATATCCTGTCCGAGTCTGAACTTTTTCCAGCCGTCGAAATTCACGTATCCGCTGCCGCAGCCGAGTATCCTGACGTAGCCGTCGCGCTCGCACTCGAAAGACTTTGAAAACGTTACCGTGGGATAAACGGTCGGCTGTGACCAGAACGCCGGAATCTCAACGCCGAATTCACGGCGGCGCTCGTGAAGCTTAAGTCCGTGATATATTTCGTAATCTCCTCTGTACCATATCCATTTGCTTTGCATGATCTCACCTTTCCTTATCTGAATATTTCTCCGTCTCTGCCGAATACGCGCGTACGCATAACGGTGTAGACGCTGTTTTCGGGGTCTGTCAGGTCGACCGACAGATATTTACAAATCGCTTTGATTATGTATTCGGGATTTATATAAGTCGCGTTTTCCGCGGATACGACCGTTTTGATCCGGATCTCACCTTCTTTTACAAGCGTACATTCGAGGCTTTTTACATACGGCTGTATATCGAAATCCATAAAGCCGGATTCGGTCTTCTTCGTCCGTTTTTCAACGTAAACAGGCGAGCGGAACAGCTCGTTTATCTTCCGTGCCGTCTCCGCGTTCATATCCGGGGAGACGACGGTAAGAACGTATTCAGCGTCGGTGATCTGCTTGAATTCAGTCACGGGCGCGTAAACGTCTTTTACCTCTATATCCGGCGGAAGGTTCCGGTTGAGCGATCCTTTGACGGAGGAGACGTCCGTGGACGCCTCCGCGTTCACGTCAAGGAATTCGCAAACGCTTTCCGTACCGACAGACGCCGGCAGCGAAAACACGAGATACGGGCGCGGATTGAATCCGTGCGTGTGCTCGACCTTTATCCCGGCGCGGGTAAGCGCCGTTTTCATCGTTCTGTCAAGATCGAGGTGCGATATGAATTTGGCGTTGCCCGTTTTGCTGAACGCGATCCTTATTTTTTTGTAAGCGGGCACCATCTGTTCACACCTCCGAGTTTATTCGCGCCGCATCCGGCGCAGCCCTCCGCGCACGACTGAGTCGTTTTGCCCTCGTACGCTTTTTTCTTCTCCGATAAAAGGAACTTTTTGCTGACGCCGCAGTCGATCACGTCCCACGGAAGCACCTCTCCGTCTTCTCTTCTCCTGTTCGCGTAGAACGCCGGGTCAATGCCGCAGTCTGAGAAGACCTGCATCCATTTATCGAAATCGAAGTATTCGCTCCACGCGTCGAATCTCATTCCGCGTCTGCACGCTTCGAGCATCGCCTTGCACAGCCTTCTGTCGCCGCGGGCGAATACTGCTTCGATCAGGCTGCCGTCCGCGTCATGATAATTGTATTTTATCCGTCTGTCGTCGCAGTACGAGGCGAGGAGCTTCTGCTTGCGGCGGTATTCGTCAAGGCTGTCCTGCGGCTCCCACTGGAACGCCGTGAAGGGCTTCGGGATGAAGCATGCGACGGATATAGTGACCTGCGGCTTCCCCTTCGGACGGTCTTCAAGCTCGTAAAAGCTCTTTATCACCGTCTTTGCAAGCTCCGCTATGCCCTTGATATCCTCGTCCGTCTCCGTCGGATGTCCGATCATGAAATAAAGCTTGACAGCCGTTTTGCCGTTGGAGAACGCGACGCGGCAGGCGCGAAGCACCTCTTCCTCGGTCAGATTCTTGTTTATAACGTCGCGCAGGCGCTGTGTTCCGGCTTCCGGCGCGAAGGTCAGAGTCGAGGTGCGGACGCTCGATATTTTCTGCATGAGCTCGTCCGTAAAGCTGTCGGCGCGAAGCGACGGCAGGGTCAGACTTATCATATTGTCATCCGTCCACGAAAGAAGCCCGTTCGTAAGCTCGCGCAGCCCGGTGTAATCGGACGTTGAAAGCGAGCAGAGAGATATCTCGTCGTAACCCGTGTTTTCAAACGTGCGCCGCGCCTGTTCGTTCAGCAGAGCCGGATCCTTTTCACGTACCGGACGGTAGATCATACCCGCCTGACAGAAGCGGCAGCCGCGGATGCAGCCGCGCATTATCTCAAGCGTTATCCTGTCCTGAACGCATTCTATATAAGGCATGACCGGTTTGTCCGGATAAAACGCGGTGTTGAAATCCTCTATTATACGCTTAGTCACCTTTGCCGGAACGTCGCCGTACACGGGAGTATACGCCTTGACCGTCCCGTCGTCGTTATAAGAAACGTCGTAAAGCGACGGTACGTAAAAACCGGGCAGCTTTGCCGCCTCGTGCAGGAAGGCGCTCCGGCTGTACGTTCCGTCTTTTTTCATTTTGATGTAAAGCTTTGAAAAATCGACGAGCGCGACCTCGCCTTCGCCTATTGAGAAAACGTCGAAGAAATCGGCTATCGGCTCCGGATTGTATGAGCACGGTCCGCCGCCGATGACGATCGGGTCATTTTCTCCGCGCTCCGAGGAAAGAAGCGGTATACGCCCGAGTCTGAGCATATTGAGGACGTTCGTATAGCAAAGCTCGTACTGAAGCGTGAAGCCGACGATATCGAATCCGGAAAGAGGCGTGCCCGTTTCGTGCGAGGTCAGGGGAATACCGTGTTTTTCAAGCTGTTCCTCCATGTCCACCCACGGCGCGTACGTGCGCTCGCAATAAATATCCGGCTCCGCGTTCAGAGCGCCGTACAGGATCCTGACGCCGAGATTGGACATACCTATTTCATAAGTATCGGGAAACGCGAACACCCACCGGCAGTCGACGGACGACGGGTCTTTTACGACCTGACCGAATTCTCCTCCCGTGTACCTCCCCGGTTTCAGCACCTGTTTGAGTAAAGTATCCTTGTAAAACATTATACTACCTTTACGCATTATTCATCTTATACAGTATACCAAATAGCGGCGAAAAAATCAACGGGTCAGACGTATTTTTTATTATTTTTTTCGCTTTCATTCATAATAAGATCAGTCATGATGATGATAGATTATAAAAAACACGATATTTGTTCAACACATGCCCGCCCATGCCCTTCGTGGAATACGAAAAGACGTCATCACGAGCACAGCTTCCGTGTCATCCTGAGCGCAGCGAAGGATCTCCTTCGATCGCTGCCGCACACTAAATACGCCCGCCGTGCGAACCGCATAACCTTCCCCTCTTGGGGAAGGGGGACCGTTACCTTCCCCTCTTGGGGAAGGGGGACCGCTTGCGGTGGATGAGGCGAACGCCATTTTAACCTTTATAAAGTGAATCGCTTGCGGTGGATGAGGCGATCTACCTTGTTCCGGCACTGCCCCCCACAGCCCGGAACGCGATGATCCGGCTGAGCCGGATCATAAAGGTGAAAACAGCCGTTTAAGTTATCAGTTATCAGTTATCAGTTGTGAGTTATGAGCGCTCAGCGCGTTTTTCCGCGCCCCATCAATTCACGAAATTGATGGAGGGGTAAGGGGGATGACGAGCCTTGCGCCGCCGGTGGCGGATGAAGCAAGGCGAGGAATGCGCAGCGGTCGAATAAGTCGAGCACGGGCGCGGCAGCGCCGCGAAGACTTCTTCGGGCACCGCAAGCGGGGATTCAATCAGGCTCCGTAAAACTTCACCCGGAGATTCGCGCCCCCTCAACTCTCTCGGAGTTGTGGGAGGGGTAAGGGG
>CACWOQ010000056.1 GCA_902762505.1 uncultured Ruminococcus sp.
ATGGCGTTCGCCTCATCCACCGCAAGCGGTCCCCCTTCCCCAAGAGGGGAAGGTAACGGTCCCCCTTCCCCAAAAGGGGAAGGTAGTTCGCTTCGCTCAGGATGACGTGAAAGCTTCGCTCGGAATGACGGGGCACGGCGGTACTGACAGCCCGTGTTTTTCATTTCCCGCGCGGTTTCTTCTTGACAAACCGCCGAAACGGTGGTAGGATATATAAAAACGATAAAACACAAGGCAGGTACCGGTATGCTTTCGGAAAACAGGATAATAGTCGGACGGGGCGATAAAGAAGCCTATATACTCCCCGGAATGGCGAACAGACACGGTCTGATATGCGGCGCCACGGGCACAGGGAAGACCGTGACGCTCAAGGTCATGGCGGAATCTTTTTCCGCGCTCGGCGTACCCGTGTTTCTCGCCGACGTCAAAGGAGATCTCGCCGGATGCATCGAGCCCGGGCAGAGGTCGGACGCGATTGACAAACGGCTTTCGTCCGTCGGGTACGATCCGGACGCTTTTGAATACAGAAGCTTCCCGGTCAGATTCTGGGACGTTTACGGAGAATGCGGACATCCCGTCAGAACGACGGTTTCGGCGATGGGCGCGTCCCTGCTTTCGCGCCTGCTCGGGCTGACGGACGTGCAGAGCGGCGTGCTTTCCATAGCCTTCCGCGTCGCCGACGACAACGGCTGGCTCCTTACCGATCTCAAAGACATAAGAAGCATGGTCGCTTACGTCACGGATCATTCCGCGGAGCTTCTAAACGACTACGGCAACATATCGAAGCAGTCCGCGGGCGCGATACAGCGCGCGCTTCTTCAGCTCGAGGACGCGGGCGGCTCGGTCTTTTTCGGCGAGCCCGATATAAGCCTGTCCGACTGGATGCAGACGGATAACAACGGGAACGGATACATAAACATCTTCCATTGCGCGAAGCTTTTCCGCTCGCCGCTCCTTTATTCCACGTTCATGCTCTGGCTTCTGGCGGAGCTTTTCGAACAGCTGCCGGAGATCGGAGATCCGGAGAAGCCGCGGCTCGTGTTCTTCTTTGACGAAGCGCATCTGTTATTCAACGGCGCCCGCGGCGGCCTCACCGAGCAGGTGGAGCAGGTCGTAAAGCTCATAAGATCGAAGGGCGTCGGCGTTTATTTCATAACACAGCAGCCGTCCGACATTCCGAACGCCGTTCTCTCGCAGCTCGGCAACCGCGTACAGCACGCGCTGCGCGCCTATACTCCGGCGGAGCAGAAAGCCGTCAAAGCCGCGGCTCAGTCGTTCCGCGCCAACCCGGGCTTCAGCACAGAGGAGGCGATAACCGAGCTCGGAACGGGTGAAGCTCTCGTCAGCTTCCTTGACGAAAAAGGCAGACCCGGCGTCGTTGAACGCGCCGTGATCCTGCCGCCGCAGTCGCGGATGGGCGCGATAGAAGACGGACAGCGGCGCGCCGCGATATGCTCGGACAGTCTTTTCGGCAAATACGAGGACGCGGTCGACAACGTATCCGCATATGAGATAATACACGAGGTAAACGTGCTCGAAGCCGAAGAAAAAGCAAAAAAAGCCGAGGAGGAAAAGCAGGCGAAGGAAAGAGAGAAGGCTGAAAAAGCGAAGGAGAAGGAAGCCGCGAAGAAAAAAGCCGCCGCTCAGAAAACGATGAATTCGATCGGGCGCCAGCTCACCAGATCCCTTTCGCGCGGGCTTCTCGGCACGTTGAAAAAATGGTTCTGACGGATAAGATAAGAAAACGGCTTTTCGACTGCGCCGATCCGGGTTACGCGGAATTCATACTCAGGCTCACGCCCGGACTTGAACGTGAGACGGTCATCGGCGTGCGTTCGCCCGAGCTGCGCCGGATCTGCCGTTCGCTTGACGGCGCGGAGACGGCTGAATTCATGAAAGAACTGCCCCATAAATACTTCGAGGAAAACAATCTGCATTCCATGCTGATCTGCCGGATAAAGGACGAGGACGCGTGCATGGAAGCGCTCGAGGCGTTTCTGCCGTATATCGACAACTGGGCGACGTGCGATATCGTTTCCCCCGCCGTTTTCAAAAGAAAACGCGAAAAACTCCGCGCAAGGATCCGCGTCTGGATAAGCTCGGACCGCGTATATACCGTCCGCGCCGGCGTCGGGATGCTTATGAAGTATTTTCTTGACGACGCGTTTTCTCCGGAATACAACGATCTTGTCGCGGGGATCGTTTCAGACGAATACTACGTGAATATGATGTGCGCGTGGTATTTCGCCACGGCGCTCGCAAAACAGTACGACGCGACGGAGCCGTATTTACGAGACCGCCGTCTTACGGAGCAGGTGCGGAAAATGACGCTGAAAAAGGCGAACGAAAGCTTCCGCATACCGGATGAGCGCAAAAAACGTCTTAAGGAACTGAGGTAAAGGCGCGGTTTGACTGCCGCGCTTTTTTTGCTTCTTTCCATTTTTATCATGATCTGTCCGCGCGGACGCCTGCCGTCTTGACTTTTGACGGTCGGTCTGTTATAATGAAGAAAAAACGGAGGACGTTATGCATATACTGAAAAACTCCGCCGGCAGCCTGTGCGCCGGCGACGGCTTCCTGTGTCTTACCGAGGCGCTTACGGAGCAAAGCTTTTATTTCTTCGGCAGAGACGAATTCACGGTACAGATAGAAAGAGACGGCGTCGCCGCCGTATACCCGTCGTCCGCTCTGAGGCTCTGCGGCGTCACCGAAACCGACGGCGCCTTTATGATGGATTACAAAGGCGACGGCTTTGAAGCGCGCCTCGAATACCGCGACGGGGGAGACTGTTTTTCAAAGACCGTCACGGTGAAGCAGAGCAGACCGGGCAAGGTCCTACGCATTTGCCTTGAAAACAGAGAGCTGTCCGCCGCTCCGTTCCGCGGAGGCGAGGGACAGCCGGTCTTCGCCGTGTCGGGCGGCGCGTGCCTGTGGGCGGGCACGGAATTCCCCGCCTGTTACAACGGCGTGATCAAAAACAACGTCGATTTCACGCAGGCTCCGTTCGAAGAGACGGAGACGGTCGGATCGCTTCCCGTCGTGTACGGTGTCGCCCCGGGCGATCCGTCGACTGCGTTTTACGCGTACGTGAAGCGCCGTGCGATAAAGAACGAACCGCTCCGCGTTTACTGTGACTGGTCGCTGCACTGCGAGGGCGCTCCGGGAGCGCCGGAGCTTACGGAAAAGCTTACTCTTGACAATATTAAAGAGCTTTGCGCGTTTGAGAAGAAAGCCGGGATCAGATTCGATTATTATCTCATGGACGCGTACTGGTTCGAGACCGGCGTGCCGTATACGGCCTTCAAAAAGAGGACGTTTCCGGACGGCGCCGGACGCGTGGTCGAGGCTCTCAAACAAGCCGGGATGAAGTTCGGACTGTGGTTTGACATAAACTGCATAAACGCCGCGCTGCCGGACGTCGACGATCTGCGCAGCGGCGTAGGCGCCGCGCTGTGCCTCGGCTGCCGCCGCACGGCGGAGCTGTTTTACGAGGGCGTGGCAAAGCAGATAGACGACTGCGATATAGACATGATAAAGCTCGATTTCGCGTATTTCGAGTGTCCGAACCCGGCGCACGGCCATTCGACTCATCCTCACGAATACAAAGAGCGCTCCGTGCGTTATTTCCTTGACGCGATAAGCAGGCTGAAAAAGAAAAAGCCGGGGCTGAAGGTCCTCGCCTACAACGGCTTCACGACGTCGCTCGAATGGATCTGCGCCGTCAAGCCCTTGTCCGGGTTCGCCGTGTCGCCGTACTGGAGCAGTCTGCTCGACTACGTTTACTGCGGAGACCCGCGCCCGTCCGATTCGGCGTTTTGCGGATTTTCGGATTCCGTCGCCCATTACAGCGACTGCATGACGGCAAACCACGTCGATTCATGCTTTCCGCTCACAAACACGGACGATCACGGCACGATGGTCGGAGTGACCGACACGATATACGGTCAGGGGCGGAGCACGTTCCGCCGCGCGCTTCTGTCGAATATGATGCGCGGAACGATGAAGCTGCATTTTTACGGCGACGTAAGACTGCTTGACGACGGCGACGCGGAATATTTCGGCTATATAGACAGGCTGTTTGAGGATATATCGCGGAATTTCGGTTTCAGACTCGCCGGCGGCGATCCGAGGCTCGATCAGCCTTACGGATACGAGGCGTTTCGCCCGGGCGAGGGGTACTTTATGCTCTGCGCCCCGTGCGACAGACCGGCTGACGTGACGGTGAAGCTGCCCGGTCCGTGCCGCATCGACACTCTGATCGACAACGGACGGATCGTAAACGAGACCGGCGAGGCGTACGGCACGTATACCGCGCACCTTGACGAAGCCGGATACGTCCTGCTGCACTATCGCGTCGAACCGTGCGACCGCGGTTATATCTGCACGCCGCTCTGCCCGGGAGACGAGGCGTCTTTCCCGACGGAGGGCTTCGATAACGTCAGACTGAACTTCACACTTGACGGGAAGCCTTACAGAGTCCCAGACGCTCTGCCTCCGGACGTGACGGCGACGATTGACGGGGAGCCCGCGGTATCGCTGCCGGCGGGCGTGTGGAGCGGAAAGTCGTGGCTGTATATCGAAACGAAGGGTAAAAAAGAGCTGCGCGTAAAAAACGGCGGCGACGTCACGTACGAGCTCAGACTGAGAAGGATAAAATAACGGGAAACGGCGGACATACGCACGAAAAAGCAGACCGGGAGTCGATCCCGGTCTGCTTTTTCAGCCCGTTCGGTTTACGCGCAGGGCGAGCCGCTCCGTCAAACGCGTTTCTTTTTCAAAACTACCGCCGCAAGCGCAGACGACAGCGCCGGCGCGCATACGGCAAGGACGGGCGAGTCGGAGGTCTGCGGAGGCGAGCCGGTCAGACGTGTTTTGCACAAACCGCGCTCCGCCCGGGGATCCGGCTTGAACAGCAATCCGTCGTACTTATATATTCTGAAGCCGTCAGCCGCTTTTTCATATCAGCGTCAGAAACAAAATCGATGCCGTCACTCTTTTCCCGACACGGTGAAGCGCATGTACGAGGACCATTCGCCCGTGCGCGACAGGGCGAAAGGCTCGGTTCCTACCGAAAGGTTGGGTGAACCTGAATAGTCCACGTTATACAGCGAACTGACTCTGGTGCCTGATGCGGTTGCGGTCACGTTGCCGTTCAGATTGAAAGTTACAACGTCTTTTCCGTCTTTCTCCGGATCATAGGATATTGTGAATTCGCCTTCCTCAAGCCACGTATAATCGCCTTCAAGAGCTCCGGTCCATTTCCAGTCTCCGCCGCCTTCTCTGAAAGCGTTGATATAATCCTGCTGCGTCCAGGTAACCTCGTGGCCGCCCAGGTCGAACTTGTAGGTTCCGCTTCCGGTCATGGTTTTCATATCTATGTGACCGGCAAATACGACCCTGTTGCTGCCGTCGCTTCCCGTGTTGACGCTGAAATCTCCTTTATCATCAACCTTGATCTTTTCGAGCGCTTTTTTAACTGTTTTTTTCAGTTCTTCATCAAATTGCAGAGTGACCGTTCCGGCAACAGTGGACGTACTGTCATTTGTCATATGAACAGTCAGAGAACAGTCTCCGTCGCAGCAGTATATTCGTGACGACCAAATCTTTATTGAAAGCTTGCCGACATTTTTCAGCTTAAAGCCGTCCTTCAGAAGACCGTATTCGTCCAGATCGTCAAGAAGGTTTTCAACGGCAACGTCTTTCTCGTTATTCGCCGCGTATCCGACCCACCAGTTGATCACGTCGCCGTAGTTGAAGCTTCCCGCTTTCGCCGTCTCGGCGATTTTTTTCTCGTCGACAAACTGAGAGACAAATTGTCTGACGTTTATCAGCCTCTGAAGTCTCGCCGTAACGTTATAGTCTCCGGCGCTTTCTTCACGGAAGAATTTCCGTGCGTCCGAATTAAGAGATGAAAGAGCGCCGTTGGTAGTTGAAAGCATCGTTTCGATAATGACTTTCTCGTCCTTCTTGATTTTTTCCGCCTCTTTCTCCTGCTGTACGCGCGTTTCAAAGTATTCCATAAGTCCGGCTTCAGCGCGTTTCTCAAACTCTTCGCGGTATCTGGGCGGCAGTTCCTCATAGCTTGAGTACGGCCAGCCGTACGTTTCGCAGATTTCGGCAACTTTGTCGAGTTTATAGAATCTACCCACGCCTTTCGCCATGGTGAAGCCGCTTGAAGTGTTGAGATAAGTCAGAAACGATTCTCTGTTTTTTGCAATGACTTCGTTTCCCCATATGTCCTCGGCGCCGTTTTTATAGATCTGATACAGTTCTTCTATCTGATTGGATTTCCAGTAGGTGAACGCCAGGTTTACCGATGAGCCAAGCAGCGCGACCGCTTTTGTACTGAGCTCAACGGCGGGATGGACGCCCTGCATAATGTCTCCGAGCTCCTTCATGGCACCTTTTGTATCTCCTCCGGCAAAATAACCTGCCATCCTGGCGATACCGCTGGAGCTTGAAAGAAGCGTCTCGGTCGTACTTCCGGCAAATTCGCTGCCTAAAACGTCGTCGAGACGGTCGGAGAACTTCAGCTCGTCCCAGCCGTTCATTAAAGCGTCGTTGATGGCGTCGTTCAGTCCGTTGAGAGCCGCTTCGCCGTCGCCGTCGTAGTAACCGCGGGCAAGAGTCGAGACGTATTTCGTTCCCATCTCGATATAGCTCGCGTTGTCTCCGGTGAAACGTCCGCCGAGGAAATTGACGGTACTCTGGACAAGATCCGCGGCTGCCTGTTTTGTCAGTCCCATAGCCTCGACCTTTGCGCGGACGTACGGTTCAAGATCTGCCGCGGCCTTTTTGCTCTGCCCTCTGTTTACCGCGAGCTGCGTGCAGTAGCTGTCAAGGAACGCGTCGATCTGCTCCTCCGTCGTCGGCTTTGAAGACCACCAGAGTGAGAAATGAGGAAGATTCAGAGTTATCGTTCCGTTCTCGGGATCACAGCTGTCCGGGAAGAAATATCTTACTTCCTTTTTTTCCTCATCGTAATAACCGAATAGACACAGCTCCGGACTCGCCTCTTCGGGCATAGGGAGAGTAAGCTTTATGTCCTTGTCGAAGATCGAACCGTCATATCCTTCACAGTTTATTTTTACCGGCGATATTACAAGCTCGGTCTTGCCGGTGTCGAGAGCTTCTTTCGGAAGCAGATCCGAAGCAGATATTATCTCTATTTCAACGTTTTCGGAAAACGTTTCTTTGCCGATCGTGAGTTCGCATCCGTTTTCCTTTACGCTGCCGAGACGCGTCTCCGTCCCGGCGGATACTGTTGTCTTTGAGACTCCGTCAGCCTTTTGTATCTCGGCTTTTTTCGAAAAGTCAAGATTGAAAGAGCATCCGCTCATGGCAGATACGATTAGAATCAACGCCAGACCGACCGACAGGGTTTTTAATGATTTATTCATTGCTTATCTCCTGTTTTCTTGTATAAAATGAATTGTAGTTGTTTTTTAAAAACGCTGCTCGCGCCTGCTTTTGACAGCCTTAATTCTTGAAAGAGGCGGAATCATCATGGTGGGAAGTTTAACAATTATCTTCATGACTGTTATCCCTTTCGATGTGTTAACAATATTAACCCATATTATTATAACAAGTATTTGCCGAAATGTCAATACATACGCACACAAAACCATTACAAATACCATACAAATCCACATTTCAAGGAGGTGAAACACACAATGAAAGCTGAAAACAGAGCAGACTGTTTTCTTGTATTTCCTCATCTTTATGCTATCTGTCAGTGCCGGAAATTCGGCGCTTTGTTCGATTCGACCGTCATAAGATATGCTTCTTCAAACCGCGGATAAGCCGCGCCGCCTCGGATACCGTCAATTCACCGTCCGCGTGCGCCGCGGCGACGGGAATGACGGCAAGGATCATCACCTCGGTAAAACACGGGGCCGGTCTTATCTCACTATCAGCAAAGCCCTGTACGCGGGGATCTTCACGTCCGATCTGCCGGACGCCTCGGTGACCGTGCAGTCATACGGATCGTATATATAATACTTACCGTCCTGCCGCACGCTCACGGTTTTTGACGTCTTCGTCGAGTTTGCGAGGTACAGTATCCTTTTTCCGTCGTCGGGGCGGACGTATTCCGCCGCGTATACGCCGTTTTTGACGGAAAGCTCCATCGGCGCCGGGCTCAGCCCGGCGAGCTTTTCGACGACGTTGTTCGTGTATTTTCTGCCGCCGTAGGACTTCATGAGCGCCGCGAATTCCTCCGCGTCACGTCCGTCGTCGCACGTCTCGGGCAGGCTTTGCAGCCACAGCACCGTGCCGCCGCCCTGCTCGAACGACACTATTTTTTTCATCGCCTCAAGGCTTATGACCCTGACCGACGGCATGACGATAACGGAGTATTCGCCGAGACCGACCTTCATTTTTCCGCCGCTCACGTCAGCCGACGCGACGCTCTGCACGTCGAGCACGGTGAAATCGAGCCCAGCCTTGATGATATCGTAACAGGTGTCCTGCATCAGGCGGTTCACCGCCGCCGCCTCGTCCGCGCCGTTGTAGTCGAAATGACCGCCCGTCGCCGTGTACGCGGCTCTGACCGTGTCCACCGGGTAGAACACGGCGATATCCGTCGCCGTCGTCCCGTAGCCGAGCAGCGTGTTTATCCTGCCCTCGTACGTAGTGAAGAACTGCAGATCGGGCGCGGACATCGCGTCGTCGTGGCAGATGACCGTATAAGTGTTTGCGCCGAAAAGCGACGTCAGCGTCGCGCCGGCGACGGAATATTTGCGCTGATCGGAGAAGAACGGCGCGCCGTCCACCGCGACCGGGGTGAATTCAAGGTGGACCTTGTTCTTGCCCGCGTTCTTTGCGGCGGAGCTTACGTATTTCAGCCCCATGAAGCTGCCGATGTCGGTGCCCTTTGACATGAGTCTGTCAGGCTCGACCTGGAGCACGTCGGCGCCGGGTATCGTCATCGCGCCTACCATCTGCATGAAGTCTCCGCCGTACGTTTCAATCTGTCTCTGTATGTTCTCCTCAAACAGCAGATGCCCGGACGACGCCTTGCCGTTTTCCTCGCACCACTTCGCTATCTGCTCGAAATACGATACGCGGAACAGCTCCGACACGGTCTGATAGAAATTGACCCTGACGAGCCTGTCGTGCGCGGTATTGCCAGCGTAGAGCGAATAAAGCTCCGGTATTATATCGTAGCCGTGCATCTCTTTGAATTTATCCGGGAGCCCGGCGGTCCAGACGACGTAGTTTTTCATATCGCGGTTGCCGAGCTGCGGCTCGTCCGTGAAAAACGCCTCCACCGCGTCGAACGCGTCGCCGAGCTTATCCTTGTATTTCCGGTATGTAAGGTCTATGAACCGTGCGACGGCGTCGGGATTGAGCAGGTCTACGTCGCGCAAGGTGGAAAAATCGGCGGGATCCTCTGTTTTGCCCTCGTGCGTCTTGCGCAGCGCGTAAACGTAAAGCGTGTATTTGCCGGTATGAGGCGCCGAGACAGTCCTTTCGTCCGTTTCGAGATGCGTGACGGAGCCGGAAACGAGATCCGCGCCGACGATCCTTTGATATCCCGACGGCAGCGCATAGCCGACGTCTCCGCTGCCCTCGACCTTCAGAAGCTCTATTCCGGTCGCCTCGTATTCGTCGTGACCGTCGAGCACCTGACCGAACGCTTTTCCGCTCGGCCACTGGTATTCGTCGTATATCCACGTGTGCAGCCCTATTCCGTTCGCGTATTTGAACGCGTTTGCGACGGTCTCGAACTGCGCGTCGTCTTTGAGATAATTGCGGTCGAATTTCACGTTCGTGACAACCCCGCCGTAGCCGTTGTTCGCTATCTTGTTAAGCGGGAAATCGTAAACGCCCGTCTCGAATCCGTAAAGCAGCTTTTTCGGCTTGAAGGCGTTGTCCGGCTTTGCAAACTCTTCGCCTCTGTAAAACGCGGAAAGATCGGGAAGCTTTTCCTCCTCCTGCGCCTTGCGCGGCATCTCCCTGAAAGCCTCGGCTTCCTTTTTCGTTTTGAAAAACGCGAACCAGTGTATCACGAATTCGTCGTTTGTGCTGCAGTCGTTTTCGAACATATCCATGCGGAGATGCGTATAGTTTCCCGTGACCGGTACGTCGGACGGCGCGACGAAAAGCACGGACGACATTTTTTTCAGATTCAGTACGATCAGACGCTCGCCCGTGCCGCCGTACGGGAATCTGTACGTCGGATACGAATCCGGGTTCTTCAGCCCGTCCGTCCTGTATCTTATATCGCCTTTAAGGTCGGATTTCGACGTGTAAAGGCTCATAACGAAATACGGATAATCGTCGATGCTGAACTTTCCCGCCGGCACCGGCAGCGTCATATACGGGTCGAAGCAGTAATCCGGATCGGAGCCGGACGCAATGAACCTCACGCGCATGCCGTCACCCGTGTATTCCGTAGAAACGTTGTAAAGGTTCGAGCAGGCGTACACGTTCTGCTCGTCCGCGAAATCTATGTAATAGTCGGGATACTGCGGCTCGGGCACGGGAGCCTCCGTCTGCCCGTCGCTTTCGGTTACGGCGTCCGTCGTCTCGCTGTCCGCGCCGGTCGGCTCCGCGTCCGTCGTGTCTGACGTGCCGCCGCATCCGGGGAGAAGCAGCGCGACTGTCAGAAGTAATACCGGTATCAGTTTTTTCATTTGTATTCCTTTCCCTGGTAAAGACCGTTTGCATACATGTATTTGTCTATGTCGTTCAGAACGCACACCTTTTTCCGGGTCCATTCCGGGGCGATCAGCGAATCGCCCGGCGCGTCCCCGGTCAGCCTGCCTATCACGGTATCGGGCGGGAGGAGCGCGAGCTGTCTCGCCGTGACCGCGACGTATTCGTCCTTCGTAAGAAGCTTTATACCGCCGCCGCGGTACGTCTCCGCGAGCCGGGTGCCCTCCGTGACGTAAAGCATGTGTATCTTCACCATCTCCGGGTGAAGCGAGGCGACGAACCGCGCCGTCTCCTCCATATGCTCCGCATCCTCGCCGGGGAGCCCGTTTATTATGTGTATGCAGCGCCGTACCGGCAGAGCCGAAAGCGACGTGTAACCGCGGATGAACTCCTCCGTGCTCATACACCTGTTTATCAGCTTTGCCGTTTCGTCGTAACGGCTCTGAAGCCCGAGCTCGACGAAGACGTCCGTCACGCGGCACAGCTCTTCGAGCACGGCGAGCACGCCGTCCCCGAGGCAGTCCGCCCTCGTCGCTATGCTGACGGCGCACGCGCCGGGGTACCGCGCCGCCTCCGCGTATTTTTCACGCAGATATCCGGGGTCGCCGTAGGTGTTCGTGTGCGCCTGAAAATAAGGGATATACAGAACGTCGCTCCATTTCGATGAAACGGCTGAGGCTCCGCGGTCAAGCTGTTCGGTCACCGAAAGCGAGGACGGCGGCGCGAAATCGCCGGAGCCGCGTCCCGAGCAGTATATGCAGCCGCCCGTACCGCGGCTCCCGTCGACGTTCGGACACGAAAGCCCGATATCCACCGGGAGCTTCGCGCACTTTTTCCCGTACGTTTTTTTGCAGAAATAGTCGAAGGTATGATATCTTTTGTTGTTATCCGAGAACGGATAGGGATTTTTCGTTTGTTTCATGTACCCTATAATATCAGAAAAAAGAGATAAAGTCAAGGCTTGACAAGTTTTATTTTATATGGTAGAATAACAGCAGTTCTATCGAAAGGAAGACAAGATGAAAAAAATACGTATTATCTCCGTTCTGCTTGCAGCTCTTATGCTTCTGCCGTTTGCCGCGGGCTGTACGGAACAAAAGCCGGCTGTGACCGGAGGCGCTGATACCACGGACACGGAGCCTTCGACCGATACGCAGCCGGATACGGAGCCCGAAACGACCGGGGAGGAAACTTACGATCCCGCGCTCGACATAAGCGCGCTCGAAAAGGATGATGAAGGCAACGTCCCCGCAAAAGAGGTCGACCCCGGTCTTCTCGTCGGAGTTGACGGGCTCGGCAGAGTCCTTCTGACGAATAAAGAAGTCGGTCCCGTGCGCGAGGACAGGACCGTCGGCATATTCTATTCGTCGTGGCACGGAGAATTCGCCGAGGGCGGAACGCTTGCGTATAACAACCAGCATATACTCGATACGTATCCGGATATAGACAAAAACAACTTCAACGACCGCCGTTGGGGCTCTGCGCACTACCACTTCTGGAACGAGCCGATATACGGATATTACAGCGGCAACGACGAATGGGTCATAAGACGTCAGGCGGAGCTTCTCGCCGACGCGGGCGTCGACTGCATAATCTGCGACAACACCAACGGCTCGTTTACCTGGATGACGACGGCGAAAAAGCTGATGAAGGTCTTCCACGAGGCGAGGGTCGACGGCGTCAAGGCGCCGACGGTGACGTTTCTGCTCCCGTTCGGTCCGACGGACGGCGCGCGCTCACAGATAAACTCGCTCTATCAGAACATTTACAAGGCGGAATATTATCCCGATTCGTGGACGATGTGGGAGGGCAAGCCGCTCCTTATCGGTTATAAAGGCTGTCTTGACCGCAAAGCCGAAGACTACAAGGAAATAAGCAAATTCTTCACGTGGAGAGAGGGTCAGCCGGACTATAAGGCTCAGCAGAGCGCCCCGGGTCAGTGGGGCTGGCTGTCCGTGTACCCGCAGGCTACGTACAAGGCGAAGCTGAAGAACACCCAGGTCGAGCAGATGACCGTAGGCGTCGCACAGAATTTCAACCACGTAAAGCGCATACTCACCGCGATGAACGGCGAAAACGTGACGGACAGAACGTATACCTCGAAGGGCTACGATACGAGGGAAAACGCCGAGCTGTACGGTGCCAACTTCGAGGAGCAGTTCGAATACGCGCTGAAGGTCGATCCGAAGTTCATATTCATAACCGGCTGGAACGAATGGGTCGCCATAAGACAGCAGAGCTGGCCGCCTGACAACACGGCGGTAAGCAACGCCTTCGCCGATCAGTTCGACGATATCGCGAGCCGCGATATAGAACCGTCGACCGGAAGACTCAAGGACCATTACTACTATCAGATGGTCAACTTCATAAGAAGATACAAGGGCGTGAACGAAATGCCCGAGGCGTCCCGCGCAAAGACGGTGGATATTTACGGCGGCTTCGGTCAGTGGGCGAACGTTCTGCCCGAATACAACTCATATCAGGGCAATACCGGGAACCGCGCGGCGCTCGGATACGGAAATCCCGAGGGCGGCGGCAGATTCAGATACAAGGACAACAGCGGCAGAAACGACCTGTACGACGCAAAGGTCGCGCAGGACGCCGAAAACGTGTATTTCATGGTCCGCTGCGTGGACGATATAACGCCGTATACCGATGAAAACTGGATGAGGCTGTATATCGACGTGACGGATACGGAAAAGAACTGGGAAACGTTCGATTTCATCCTCAACAAAACGACCCCGAAGGACGAACACACGGCGGTGCTCGAAGCGTTCACGGGAGAGGGCTTTGAAACGACCGTCGTCTGCGACGTCGAATACAACGTTTCGGGCAACGTTCTGACGGTAAAGATACCGAGGAGCGCGCTCGGGATCGGCGACGGCGCGTTCACGTTCGATTTCAAGTGGTCGGACAACTCGGCGGACGGCGATATAATGGATTTCTACACCAAAGGCGACGCCGCCCCCGGCGGAAGATTCAAATTCAGATACGAGTCAAAGTAAAATACAAAATGACCGGTGAGCGGGCTCACCGGTCTTTTTATTGCTTTTAAATCTCGTCGGCGCGGATCTTTGAAAGCGTGCCGTCGTACAGGTACGTTTCAAACGAGAACGGAGAGACCGACAGCGGGAAGGCGCCGTCTCCGAGCCTGAGCGTCACGCGGCGCTCGTCCCCGGTCGGGGGCGTCCGGCACGTCAGTAGGATCGACGGGCGAGACGATGAGGAAGGGCCCGCGGAGTGCATGCAATAGGGATCGACATCGGCGGGACCAACATACAGTAAGGCGCCTCGCAGAACTGCTGAGACAGCCTTTCCGCACGGTCGAGCAGTCCTTCGCCGCCTGACAGACGGAATTCGAAGGTCTCTGTGTCCATGTCCATGAACGCCATCCACCTGTCGTCCGGCATTACGCGCCTGTCGCCGAGCGGATGCGCGGTGAACGGGACCGTGTGCAGAAGCGAGATCCTGTACTCGCCGCCCTCTATGCTCGAACCGTACGTCGATCTGCCGCAGATCAGCGCTCCGCCGTTTTCCGATTCTATGTATTTGTATCTCTGCGACACCGTCTCGTCGCCGTTGCCGCGCAGTATCTCTCTGCCGTACGGCGTCTGCCCCGTGACGGATATGAGCCCGTTCACCGGCAAAGCCAGCTTGACCATCCTCATCTTTTCGTTCATCTGCAGACGGACGCTGACGTCGACGTCGGCGGTGTTTCTGCTGAACGCGTATTTTATGAGCGCGGTCGATCCGCCGGGCCCGCTGAACACGGCTTCGACGACGACCCTTACGCCGCCGTTCTCGATAACGCGTACCGGCGCAAGCTCAGCCGGGGCGAGTCCGGAGAACGCGCCAGCCTCCTTTGCGTCCGCGAGCCTGAAGGAATACAGAAAATCGGAATAAGATCTCACGGTCATGCCCCACGAGTCGGCTCTGTCCGCGAACGCGTCAAGCCTGAACGCGTCGTGCAGAAGCTGCCTGCCGCCGACAGAGTATGAGCGGAGCAGACCGGTGTCAAGCGATATTTCCGCGTGCATGGAGCCGTTGTCGAACACAAAGCAGCCGTCCTTTACCGGAAGCTGCTCGACCGGCTTCGCCTTCACCTTTTCGAATCTGCAGTTGAATCTCGTGACGGAACAGGGCGCCGCCTCGGCGTAAAACGCTATTCGCTTGCGCCAGTCTATCGGGATGTTGGACAGCTCCTTTTCGGGCTGACACGGCATCTCGACGCCGTCCTCGGTGAAAAGATGCGGATACTGAACGACATCGTCCCAGCCCTGATCCCAGAGCATGAATTCACAGCAGAAGACGTCCTTTACGGGGTACGGATGCGGATTGTATACGATAACGGGTATTTCGTCGGGCGCGGCTTCCTTCTGACCCGCGCACATCGCAAATACGGACGCGGCGCGGAGCTTTGTGAGCGAATCGCAGGCGCCGCCGAGCTGATCAAGACCCGACCGCTCGACGGGCTCGACCGAGGAGCCCGGCAGATAGTCGTGGAAGGTGGCGAAAAGCATCGTTTTTTCTGCTTCAAGCAGGGCTTTTGCGGGGTATGCGACGGCAAAACGGCTGTGCATACACATTTTCTCCGTCTCGTACAGCATATCCTCGAGCCTGCGGTAAGCCGTTTTCAGCCTCGCCATGCTCGTATAGCAGCCGACCGCCCACGGGTTTATATCCTTATCCCATAGGGGTAGAGAGGCTTTGTCGACCGTGGCGAAATATTCGTCGGGCGAGGCGTGCTTTACCGTGTCGCCGTTCTGCGCGGCCTCCGTCATGAGCGCGTCAAGCTTGTCAAGGTCGAGCTTTGAAGCGCCGCCGCCGTGGTCGCCGACGCCCCACAGGCAGAAGGCGGAGCTGTTGTCGGGCATACCCGCAAGTATCCCGCGCGCCTTAAGATCCGCGGTGCCGAGACCGGTGCCGTAGCCGTTCTGCTGACGCTCGCCTATGATCACGGATCCGTCGTATCCGATCCACTTGTACCTGTCCGGCATGCGCAGATGGCCGTCGTCCGGGCGGCAGTGGATGTAGTATTCATACCCGCATTTCGCGAGTATCTGAACGAGACCGCGGCTGTGACCGAAGGCGTCGAAGCTGTTGGCGACCGTCGGCACCACGCCGAATTTTTCACGGAAGTATTTGCGCCCGTACGTCGCGTGACGGATGAACGTCTCGCCCGACGGCATGTTGCAGTCCGGCTGGATATACCAGCCGCCTATGATGATCCATTTCCCCTCGTCGACGAGTTTTTTTATCTCCTCGAACAGGGCGGGCTCGTATTCCTCCACCCATTCGTAGAGCACGGCTTCGTTGTGACAGAAGATGTATCCGTCGCGCTCGCGGCAGAATTTCGCCGCAACGCGGAAGGTAGACACCGCCGCCGCGGCGCCCTCCTCCCATTCCCATTGCCACACGGGATCGAGATGAGCGTTGGAAATCAGGAATAAAGTCTTGTTCATGTCGCACCTCTTTTGTTTTATTTATCGTTCCGTACGACGCGCGTTTTTGCATGAAACGCGTCCGCCGGTCATTTTACCGCAAGCACCATGGAACGAACGCCGTTCCTTGACAGAGCGCCGCATATATTTATCGCCGCGGTGCTGTTTTTGTCAAAATTCGTGTGTCCTATATATCTGTAAAGCTCGGAGACGCGGTCGACGAAATCCTCTTCGCTGCTCGCCTTAAGCGTCATCGCGCGCAGAAGCGCGTATTCGCAGGCGAGGCCGCATACCGAAGCGACCGGATCGTCTGACGGGAAACCGGTGAGGAACATCCTGTTCACAAGTATGTTTTCAAACCACTCGTCCGCGCGCGGGAATATACGGTCAAACTCTGCCGAGTCTGAAGCGAGCTTTTCCGCGTCGGCGGCGTAAGCGTCGGTTATGGGTACGACCGTCTCTCTCATGAATTCCGAATGCTCCGCAAGCGTTGTCGCGTACATCGAAAGGAGCACGGGGCCGTTGTAATAAAGCCCGGACGGCAGCGCCGCGTCGACAAGTCTGATCACTCGCTCCGACACAGGCGCGCTCCTGTCGCTCATCGCTTTGACGTATCGCGAAAGCGGCTCGGGCAGAGGTTCCGAAAACGAGATCGGCTCCGGTCTCATAAGCATCTCAACGACGCGCTCGCAGCTGCAGCTGCAGCCGGCGCGTTCCGCCGTGAACGACCGCGGATACATACGGCAGACGGCGGGCAGGACGTCCTCGCCGCACTCTATCTGAAGCGAACAGAGGCCTTCCTCGTTTATAAGCCGGCATTTGCCGGTATAAGACGGCTTCATAACCGCGAAACGCTCCGGGCTCGGGTCGTCGGCAGGCGCGAGCGCGACATCGAGCCTGCGCCGAAGCTCCTCTGAGCAGGGAAGCCCCAGCAGGCGGAAATATTCCGCGTCGGAGACCGTTATACCCCAGCCGCCGCAGCACACCCTGCGGCAGTCTCCGCATTTGCATTTGAAATCTTTACAGTAGTCGGCGCAGATCATCGTGCCCCTCCGTTATTTTTGACGATTATATCATGAAAAACGGAGAAAATCAATAGCGCCGGCGTTTATTCTTTTTCATACGGATTGACTTTTTTCCGGTTTTGTGGTAAAATACAAAAAAATCGAATGCGGGAAAACGGAAATGAAATATGTTTCAACACGCGGCGGATCCGCGAGGGTAAGCTCCGCGGCGGCGATAAAAAAAGGTATTGCGGATAACGGAGGACTGTACGTTCCCGAGCGCATACCGCTTCTGACAAACGAAATATTCGACGATCTGTATGAAAAAGACTACGCCGGACGCGCGGCGGGGATACTGTCTCTGTTCCTCGACGACTACGATCCGGACGCTTTATACGAAGACTGCCGCAGGGCGTATTCGGACGCGTCGTTTCACGGCGGCGCCGCGCCGACGGTAAAACTCGGCGAGGGCAGATATATGCTCGAGCTGTTCCATGGTCCGACGTGCGCGTTCAAGGATATGGCGCTGCAGATAATGCCGCGTCTGCTCTCGCGCGCTCTGACGATGACCGGCGAGGACCGCACGGCTTATATACTCGTGGCGACCTCCGGCGACACCGGCAAAGCGGCGCTTGAAGGCTACCGCGACGTCGATCGCGTCCGCATCAAGGTCTTTTACCCCGTTGACGGCGTAAGCGATATACAGAAGCTCCAGATGGCGACGCAGGAGGGCAAAAACGTCTCCGTACAGGCGATAAACGGCAATTTCGACGACGCGCAGAACGGCGTGAAAAAGATATTCTCGGATCAGGCTCTCAACGCCTCGCTCAACGAAAAGGGATTTATACTGACGAGCGCGAACTCCATAAACTGGGGACGTCTCGCGCCTCAGATCGTATACTACATAAGCTCGTATATGGATCTGTGCAAGGCCGGAGAAATCAGGCGCGGTGACCGCGTAAGCTTCTGCGTTCCGACGGGCAACTTCGGCAACATCTTCGCCGGGTATATCGCGTACCGCATGGGTCTGCCGGTGGACAGACTCATATGCGCGTCAAACGAAAACAACATACTGACGGATTTTCTCAATACCGGAGTGTATGACAGAAACAGGAAATTCTATCAGACGAGCTCGCCTTCGATGGATATACTGATCTCATCGAACCTCGAAAGGCTGCTTTATTTCACCATCGGCGCAGATAAGACCGCGTCGTATATGCGCGATCTGCAGAAATACGGCAGATATGAGATAAAAAAGACGGAGCTTGCCGCGATAAGTGCGATATTCGACGGCGGCTTCACGGACGAAAAAGAAACGTTCGACGAGATAAAGACGACGTACGAACAGACCGGAAGGGTCATTGATACTCACACCGCCGTCGCGAACAGACAGGCGAGGATATACGCCGGGCGGACCGGCAAGCCGGTAGTCACGGTGTCCACCGCGAGCCCGTATAAGTTCGCCGCCGACGTCATAACCGCGCTCGGCTCGAAGGTGAAGGGCGACCGCGGAGTGCTTTCGCCGCTTTATGAGCTTTCGGAGCTCACCGGCACGGAGATCCCCGCGCCGCTTGCGGCTCTTTCCGGCAAAGCCGTGAGGTTCGAGGGAGCGATAGACCCGTCCGACATGGCGGGATCGCTTGTCTGATATGGGAAACGAATATACGGCGATCGCCGCGCTCTACGACGGCTTCAGAGGCGAGTCGCCGAATATGTGGGCAGCGTATCTGGACGAGCTTTTCGGCAGGTTCGCCGATAAAAAGCCAAGGACCGTCCTCGACCTGTGCTGCGGCACCGGCACGGTCACGGCGGCGCTCTGCCGCCTCGGATACGATATGATCGGGATAGACCGCTCCGAGGAGATGCTCGCGCTGGCGCGCGAACACGCCCCTTCGGCGCTGCTGCTGCATCAGGATATGCGTTCGATCGACCTGTACGGCACGGTCGACGCCGTCGTCTGCTGCCTTGACAGCATAAACTATCTGCCGGAATACGGCGACGTATGCAGGACGTTTGATTCGGTGAGCAGATTCCTGAATCCCGGCGGACTGTTCATATTCGACGTGAACACGAAAAAAAGGTTCGCGGAAAAATACGGAAAAAACGACTTTATACTTGAAAACAAAAACGGACTTATCGCGTGGTCGTGCGATTATAAGCCGAGACTCGGCAGATGCGATTTTTATCTGTCCTGCTTCATACCCGGGGCGGACGGCAGATACACGCGCCGTGATGAAGAGCAGAGCGAATACTGCTATTCGGACGGACAGCTCCGCGCGGCGGCGGAGAGCGGCGGCTTCGAGGTCCTTGCGGCGTACGACAGGATGGCTCTGCACGACGCGGACGAAAACAGCGAAAAGGTCCACTATATACTTAGAAAAAGAGATACGGAAAAAGATAAATGAGCAGGATCATAAGAGCGATGACGCGCGACGGTTCGGCTGTCGCCATGGTCATAGATTCGACCGATATAGTAAATGAAGCGATAAAAATACATAAAACGACGCCTACGGCCTCGGCGGCTCTCGGCAGAACGCTGACGGCGGCGTCGCTCCTGGGCTCGAGGCTCAAAAACAAGGACGATTCGCTGACTCTCACGTTCAAGGGAGACGGACCCGCCGGCGCGATAATGGCGGTGGCGGACTATTACGGAAACGTAAAGGGATATATAGAAAACCCGGGCGTCGATCTGCCTCTGAAGCCGAACGGCAAGCTCGACGTGTCGGGCGCCGTCGGCTCGGGATATATGAGCGTCGTGCGCGACGTCGGGCTCAAGGAGCCGATGACCGGAATATCCGAGATCGTCTCCGGTGAGATCGCGGAGGATATCGCGTCGTATTACGCAAACAGCGAGCAGACGCCGACGCTTTTGTCTCTCGGCGTGCTCGTCGGCCGGGATCTGTCGTGCGCGGGCGCCGGCGGCGTGTTTGTTCAGCTTCTGCCGAACAGCGACGACTCCGTTACGGATCAGCTCGAAAAGAACGTCGTAAAGGTGACGGGCGTTTCGTCGCTCATAGCGCAGGGCGCCTCGTGCGAAACGCTTCTCGCATACGTGCTCGACGGGATCGAATACGATCTGTTCGATCAGATAGACGTAGGCTACGTCTGCGACTGCAGCCGCGAAAGGATGCTGCGCGCGGTGAAGTCTCTCGGAAAAGAAGAGCTTGAAAAGATATTCAAAGAACAGAAGACGGTAGAGGTCTGCTGCAGATTCTGCAGCAAAAAATTCAGCTTTGACAAAAGCATAATGGAGTGAGAGTATGCAAAACGAGATCTATACGATACCGCTTTCGAAGATCATCGAGGAATTCCAGCTTGAGGTGATATACACGCCGGACGATCCGTCAAAGATCGACGTCAGCCGCAACGATCTGAACCGGCCGGGACTCAAGCTCTCCGGCTTCGGAAAGCTGTTCGACCGTGACCGTATACAGGTCATAGGCCGCGTCGAGTACGAATATCTGAACTCTCTGTCTGAGGAGGGAAGGAAGCGGAGCTTTGAAAGCCTCGTCGACGAGCGTCCCGTGAGCATAGTGTTCACGACGGATCTGCCGATCTCGGACGATCAGATCGAGGCGTGTAAAAGAAACGGAGTGCCGCTTTTGCGGACGAAGCTGCTTACAAGCGCGTTCATGGCGGCTCTGATAGCCTCTCTCAACGTATCGCTCGCGCCGAGGATAACGCGGCACGGCGTTCTCGTCGAGGTATACGGCGAAGGCATACTGATGCTCGGAGATTCCGGCGTCGGCAAGAGCGAGACGGCGATAGAGCTTGTCAAACGCGGACACAGACTGATCGCCGACGACGCCGTCGAGATCAAACGCGTATCGGCGACGACCCTCGTCGGCACCGCGCCGGAGATAATACGCCACTACGTGGAGCTGCGCGGCATCGGCATCGTCGACGTCCGCAGACTGTTCGGTATGGGCGCCGTAAAGCTGACCGAAAAGATCGACCTTGTCATCGCGCTCGAGCAGTGGGTGCAGGGGAAGATGTACGACAGATTCGGGCTTGAATCTGAGTATACCGAGATCCTCGGCATAAACATCCCGTCTATCACGATACCCGTGCGCCCGGGCAGAAACCTGGCGATAATAATAGAAATAGCCGCGATGAACAGCCGTCAGAAAAAAATGGGCTACAACACCGCGGAGGAATTCAATAAAAGACTGATGGGTCAGATAAACGGTACCTGCGCCGACTTCCGGATTGCTGGATACAGCACGTGCATAGCTGTGGGTATGACCGGAAATCATCAGATCTACATTGCCCGGTTCAATGACATCCGGAATATACCGCTTGGTATATGCATCAGATACCGGATGATGCATCATGATCATACGGAAATCCGCATTTTTTGCTGCATCTGTTTCCAGATCAGCTTTCAGCCAGCTCATGGCATTCTCAATGGTTTTGAGGGTTGCCTCGTCAGCCTGCTGACCGGTGGCTTCAGAATTCATCTGGAACAGTCCCCAGGGGTTACTGTTCATGGTGATGATGTGGATACCTGCATAGTTGAAGGAGCTGTCACCCTCCACCGATGCACCATATTCCGCATCCTGAATGGAATAAACATAGGTGTCAAAATAGATACCACCCTGGTCATGATTGCCGCTGGAATAAACAACCGGATAACTGTGAATGAAGTCATCCGCAGCTGTGCCATGGAACCAGAAACTGAACTGTTCTGCCTGTGCACCGGTGCCTTCTACCAGATCACCACAATGCAGCATAACATCCGGATTAAAATTCTTTACCGCTGCGTCCAGTTCATTGCGGGTTGCGAAGATATGGGAATCCGACAGGGAAATCATGCGGATTTCATCGGGATTTTCACTCAGGGTACGGAAGCTTGCCTGACAGGTTTCACCATTTTCCAGCTTTACCTCGTAGTAATACCGGGTTCCAGCCTGAAGATGATCCAGTTTGTAGTGATACAGGTTCATTTTAGCACCCTGGAAATCCGGTGCGTCCTCATCTACATTCACCGTAATTGGATCGCAGAGTGAATCCTGTTCTGTGCCGTATGCAATCGTTGCAGCTACATTTTCTGTGCTTTCCCATACAACGACCATACTGTTGGTTTTAGGTGCGAGCAGATACGGGCCGTTTTTAAACTGAGCGCCATCATCTGCTGCAAATGCAGTCGGTACGAGACCAAGAACAAGTACCAGTGCCAGACACATGGCCTGCATTCGTTTTAACAGTTTTTTCATGGTTTGTTCTCCTTTCTTTGGTATAAAATGGGGATACAGCTTGCTCAAGCATCACCTGCTTTCCTGGCAATTGTTTTAAAACGGAACAGTGTGTGCATTTTTTGTGTTCATACTGTGTCCGTGCTATGGTTGTACCTTACCACGTGAAGGAATAAAATTCTATAATAAATGAAATAAAAATGAATAAATCTCTGTATTGAATAAAAAACACCCGGAAAAATTGGCTAGTGTGCTCAAAAAGAAACCACCCGCTGTCCGAATCAGCCGAACAACGGGTGGCTGTAGTATGTATTTTATTCCGCTGCCTCACGTGCCTGCATATCCGCGATAATACGCGGATATATTTTGTCCAGCCGGTAAAACAGCAGGAGGATACAGATACCACCCCAGGCGAGAATATTACCGATGATGTAAATGCGAATGAGCATAGCGGATTGGGTGGCATTGATAACAGCAGTTCCGGCAAAGCCAACCATAGACATCAATGCACCGAATGCTGCGTTAGTGATACCGGAACCGAATTTCTGTCCGGCAGTGGTAGCGGAAACCACCAGTCCCTGCACGCGGATGCCGC
>CACWOQ010000057.1 GCA_902762505.1 uncultured Ruminococcus sp.
TAGTCGAATCCGGCGAGCTCGGAAAGATCTACTACATACAGACCGGCGGCGGCAGAAGAAGAGGGATACCGACCCCGTTCGGCACCTCGTTCATCTCTGCGAAGACCGGCGGCATCGGCGCCATGGGCGACATCGGCTGTTATTCTCTCGATATGGTCCTGAACGCCATCGGATATCCGAAGCCCCTCACCGTCACCGGCTACACCTCCGATTTCTTCGGCAAGAGCAAGGAATACTGGAGAGCGGAGCATAAGCCCGAGGAATATTCGGAGGAGTTCGGCGTTGACGATTTCGCGGCGGGTCTCATCCGTCTCGAAGGCGGCATCATCCTCGACTTCCGTATAGCCTGGGCGATGAATCTCGACACCTCCGGCGACACGATAATCATGGGCACGAAGGCCTCCCTGCGTATCCCTTCGACCGAATGCTGGAACGGCTCCATAGGCGGACCGATGACGATATATCACGACGTCGCCGGCACCGATATAGGCGTTTCCACGACCGTTCCGATGCTCAGCAACACGAAGGAGGGTGAATTCTATCACAAGATCCGTTCCTTCCTTGACGCTGTAAAGACCGGCGGCAAGGCGCCCGTTCCGTCTTCTCAGATCGTATACAACCAGGCGATCATCGACGGTATCGTAAGATCCGGCAAGGCCGGTCACGAGGTCGAGATCGTAATACCCGAGATATAAGAGAGGCGCAAAATGAAGAAATTCAAGGTAGGACTTCAGCTTTACTCCGTCAGAGACGACATGGCGAAAAACTTTTTCGGCACGCTCAAAGCCGTGAGGGATTCAGGCTACGATTGCGTTGAATTCGCCGGTTACTTCGGTCACACGGCAGAAGAGATAAAAAGCATGCTCGACGAGCTCGGACTTTTCTGCCCCTCCGTCCACCAGGGACCCGATCTGTTCCTCGAAAAGGGGCAGGAAGCCGTTGATTTTCTGAAAACGATAGGTGTGAAATACTCCGCGATACCGTGGTACGGGATCGAAAACTATCAGAACGGTAATTTTGACGCGACGATAGAAAAATTCAGAACAGTCGGCGAGCTGCTGAAAAAGAACGGCATTCAGCTGACGTATCACAACCACGATTTTGAATTCAACTATCTTGACGGGCAGTTCATTCTCGAAAAGATATACGCCGCTCTGCCGGATCTCATTGAGGGCGAGGTGGACACCTGCTGGGCGAAATACGCCGGCGTCGATCCCGCGCAGTTCATCGAAAAGTACAAGGGCAGGATGAAGACGCTTCATCTGAAGGATTTCACCTGCAAAAAGCTCGCGGACGGACCCGTCTACGCGCTGATAGACGACAGCGGCAACACAAAGCCGAAGGAATCGAAGGAAGACAACGGATTCGCGTTCCGTCCGCTCGGCATGGGTATGCAGGACTTCCCCGCCATACTTGCCGCGGCAGAGCGCACCGGTATCGAATACGTGATAGTCGAGCAGGACGAATCGAAAGATATGCCCGCGCTCGAGGCGGCGAGGATCAGCCGCGAATATCTCAGATCACTCGGTATCTGACAATTAAAAAATGCGGCAGGCTTTAATGCCTGCCGCATTTTTATTTGTCAGCCAATATAGCGGTAGCTGAGTCTGCCCATCGGAACGGATCTGCCGGAAATGTAGTAATCGCATATATCCTCGGGATGCTCGATTCCGTCAGCGACCTTGAAATAGATGCTCGATCTGCCGGTTATGCCGAGCGCGGCTTTCGGTATCTTCACCTGCAGGATATTGCCGGACAGATAGTACGATCCCGTCCCGGTCTGCGTGCCGGTGAAATCAGATGAAAGCATCTGAATATCCGTTTTGCCGTTTTCGGCGTTTCTGTTCACAACGTATTCGTAACCGCACCAGCCTTTCTCTGCAAGCTCGCCGACTCCGATGAATATGTTCATCCAGCCGTTGTCCTCAGCCTGACGCGGGGCGATCACGTCGTCCGTTTTTATATAGAAGTAGAGATTATCGTCGTTTTCGGTAACTCTGATCTCGTATATATTGTTTCTCGCCGCCGGCTGAGTATAGCTGACGGAGGGACTTGCTCCGACGTACGCGCGCGGCTCGTTATTGTCTCCGATTGTTCTGAACACGGAACGCACCTTGTTCCATTCCGTTGTATCCTCTATCATCGGGATGCTTTGAACCGTCGTTTTCACGCGGGCGTCGCCTACCGGCGTATTTTTGTATCTTCTTATATTGTCGCACAGCTGCAGGTAGAAGTTGTCCTCGTAATCTCCGCGGACCATCTCGGTATCGCGTGAGAATTCGTCGTTGCACTGGTCTACGAGAGCGTATTCGCCGTTATACTCGAATTTCGTTGCGACCCATTCGTTCCAGCCTGTTACGAAGACCATATCGGTATCGGCTTCGAGCGCGGTCTCCCAACAGCTCTGGAAATACGTTCCCTTCGCCGCGTCAGCCGTGACGTTTTTGTTTTCGGTGACGGACCAGCCTCTGCCGTAGTTCAGCGCGCCCTGCGTGAGCGACGCCGACATCGGTATAGCCGGGTGAGAGGCGACGGCTACGTTTATCACGTCTCCGTGTACTGGCGACGGATACTGCCATTCGATCCACGGCATGCTCGTCTTATATGTCGTGTATTCGCTCGGCCATTCGGGCAGCTTGAACGAGAAGAAATCGAGGATCTCTTGTGAAAGCTTCTCGGGCGAATACGACGCCGATTCCGTCGCCTTGATATCACGCTTTACGTTCGTGTACCCGATCATAAGCGGCTTATCCTTGTAGTAATACCACGCGTCCTTGTAAAGGCCTTTTGAATACAGGTCGTTATAAAGCTTGTTTATAATGACGGTCGAATAGGAATGAGTGTAGAACGCAGCCTGCGGCACGTCATATCCCGCCTGTCTCAGCGCGCAGATCTCGCGCAGGATCAGCGGATAGACGGAATCGTACGTCACGGCGTTCGTGACGTCGAAGCACAGGAAATCGACGCCCGCCGCGCCGAGCAGCTGGAGGTGGCGTCTTATGACCCATACATCGCCGCTGTTGTAATAGCCGTAAAGCGGCTCGCCCCAGAAATACGCCGTGTTCGCAGGGGCTATGTTTTCATCGAGCGCGTCAAGCGAGAACATGAGCTCGAGCCCGTTCTCCATCTGCAGGATCTTTGACGTGTCGTAGATCTTGTTCGAATATTTCGTCGGATGCTGACCGAGAGTCAGAAAGTAGAATATCCCGACCTGTCTGTCCTTGTCGGTCTTCGGCATCGAGGCGTCGAAGCTTCTTCCGAGCTTGTCGATACCCACGACGTAGTTGTTGGAATATCCGTCGTTGTAATAATCCTTCGCTTCGATATACACGGTTTTATCCTCCGTTTCGGGTTTTATCGTTTCGGCCGCCGCCGTGCTTTCCGTGGCGTCCGTCACGTCAGACGTGCCTTCGCAGGCGCAAAGGATGAGCATAAAAGCCGCCAGCGCCGCACAAATGATCTTCTTCATAATCAGTCCTCCTTACCGGCTGTTTTACGAAAGCCCTTGCCTTTGATCACGGCGACGGCGAGCACCGCGCACAGCACCACCGCCGCGGCGGCGATCACGATCGGCAGCACGGGCGACGGTTTATCGCCTTTAACTTCGCTTTCCTCGGGCAGCGCCGTGTCTATCACAAGCCCGGTGTCCGTTGTGGCCGCGGACTGTCCGTACTGTTCTACGACGTATACCGAATACGCCGCGGACGTGCCGCCGTAGCTGACCGTCAGCACCTTGGCGCCAAGTGTCGAGCTGTCGAAGCCCGTGACCATGTCCGCCGTGACGGCAACGTCACGCTTGACGCCGTTTTCGTACGTCACCTCTATAAACGTATCGGAAAGATCCAGCTCCTCGCCTATCAGATATTCGGATTTATCAGGCTGACGCTTGATATCGACGCGCCGGATGGCGAGAGGCGCCGAAGTCACCTCCGGCTCACGCTCGTATTCTGTGATCGAAATATTGTCGATATTTGCGGAATTGATCCTCATTCCGTACGCAACGGTCGAAAAATCGGCGCAGATGCGGCAGTTTTCGACTGTCTTTATCTCGTTTCCGTCCGCGTCCTTCAGCGCTGCGCGTCTGAAGATCTTATATTCGGACATCACGTCAAGCTCCGTGACGTCGCTCATCTCGACCGTGCATACAAGCTCGCCGCCGACAGAGATCCCGATCTCACGTCCGTCGTCCTCAAATACGAGAGGAGTAAAGGCGGCTGATACGTCGGTGCTTATATCCAACACGGTCTTGTCTGTTCCGATGCCCTTCGGAGCCGCGCCGTCAGCCGTTTTGATGCAGACGATTACTTTGTTCGCGCGCGGGATAACGTATATACCGGTCGAACCGATGCAGTCGTTGTCGGCGGCGCCGTTCGATTCCGTTCCGTCGTGCTCGAAATACGGCGTGCCGTTCAGCGATTCGCCGGTGGTGCGGACGAAAACTCCGAAATACTGGTTGTTCGGGACCTTGATATCCGTGCTGAACACGTATTTTCCCGTGAGTCTGTGAGTCGACACAAGCTGTGTGAACGGTCCGAATCTGAGAGAACCGCCGTCTCCGAGGCCGTCGAAGCCGTCGTTCTGCGTCGCCCTCGTCGGCTCCCATTGCCCGCCGAAATCATAGTCTATAAAGCTTTTTCCGTTGTCCAGACCGTTGAAATCGACCTTGTTTTCGTAAACGGCGCCGCCTTCCGCGTTCACGTTCACGCAAAGACAGACTGCCGCCAGCACGGATATGATTAAAGCTGTGATCTTTTTCATACTGTTCTCCTTATTTCACCTCGGCGTGACAGATCGTGCCGCCGAAAATGCCGAGCGCGTACGTTCCGGCTGCGGGGATCGTGAATTTCAGCGTTTTCTCCGCTCTTTCCGCCGAGAAGAATTCATCCTCGGCGACCGTTTTGCCGCTCAGCGCGTCCTCGCAGAAGACGCGTCCTCTGCCGCATACCGTGACCGTCAGAGTGTGCTCTCCCTCATCGAGCCACAGACCCTGATAAAGCCTGCCGGCTCCGGCAACGGCGAACCCGTCGCCGAACCACACGTCGCCCTCCTCGGTCCAGAACGTGCGTCCGAGCGAAAGATCTGAGTTCTGGAAATACGAAGCGGAGCGGATCGGCGTGTCGGATAGGAAATTCGTCGGTTTTATACAGAGCAGATCCGTCGGCGATCTGTATTCGTTATTGAATATCCGCACGTTCTTTACGGGCGACCAGTCGTCGGTCTCCGTATTGTCGAACGGCATTTTTCCGTTATACGGATTGTCAGGCCACGTGCCGACGGCGTAGCCGCCCTGAAGCACGCAGTCGTACACGTTTATATCGTGTATCTCCGTACGCTCCGGTATCGGATCGTCGGTGCCCCACGTTATGAAGCAGATCGCCTTGCCGCCGCCGGAATTGAGATAGCAATGCGCGACCTCTATATGATGCGGAGCGTTGACGGCGCCGGGCGTAGCCCACCACCATTTGATGCCGCGCGGATCGTTATACGAGCTCGTCATGACTATCGCGTCGTCGTTCGACTCGAAGAAGCACCGTTCCACCTTGACGTGGTTCGCACCGCGGGAAAAGCTGAAGCCGTCGCCCGAGACGCATTTGACTTCATGCAGCTTGACGTTGGCGATATATCCGTTTTTACTCGCGCTGAAATCGGTGTGGTAGTTGTTGGCTCTGACTATCTCGATATCGCGTACCTCGTAGTTTTCGCAGGCGATGAACGCGACGCTTATGCAATGGATACGGTCCTGACAGTTGTTCGGATACCAGCCGATCCGTCTCTCCTCGCTGCCCGTGTCCATGCTGCGGATCTTGCCGCGGCCCGTCAGCTTCACGTTTTTGCAGCACCGCGCGAAGATGAGCGGATACGTAGCGACGTGGAGCGCGTGCGTCCAGTTGATGTCTCTCATCGGCACGTCGTGTCCGTAGAAGACCTCATATTTATAATCGCTGTCCGTCTGAGACTGCCAGAGCACCGCGCCCTCGCAGATATGCAGCTCGACGTTCGACTTCATCATGACGTTCGTGATTATGTATCTGCCGGTATTGTAAAACGGTATCACGACCGTGCCGCCGCCGTGAGCGTTCACGTCGTCTATCGCCTTCTGTATCGCGTCCGTGTCGTCCGTGAACGCGTCGGCCTTCGCGCCGAAATCGAGCACACAAACCTTATAGTCCGGCAGATCGAATTTATACGGATTTTCCGCGAAATCCTCATAGTTTTCTATATAGAATCTCGGTGATACGAACGTTTCGCCGTCACCGTCCGTGACCGTGGCAAGGAACTGTGACGTAAGACGCGTCAGACTGCCGCGCATGAACGGAAACTGCACAGTATTGAGCCCCGTCGAACCCTCTCCGTCGTAAAGAACGGTTAAGCCGTTCACGTCGTCCTCGACGTTATACATGAACGTTTCGTAGACACGAAGGCGTCCCGGGCGGTCGAGGCGGACAGCCGCCGTTACGGTCTGCTTGTCAGCCGTGCAGGAAACGACCTCTCCGGCGTACGGATATATCGGCGCCTCCTCCTCCGGCGTAACGCGCTTCACGGTCACGCTGCCGCTGCCGCCGAGCAGCTCGAGACGGAAGCCGGCGAGCCGGTCTTTTGCCGTCGGCACGTCGGAAAGATTGAAGAAATACGCCTTGAAGCCGCACCGCGGCTCTATTCTGAACAGTTTGCTTTTATCGAACGAGTATTTGCCGTCCTTGTCCGTTACGAACCAGAGCCTCACGGACGTACAGTCGCTGTCGTTTTTCAGAACGAAGAAAAGCGTGTTGCGCAGTCCGAGCGGCGCGTTGTATTTCGTGTTGTGAGCGTCAGGGAAATACGGCGAGGTCACGCTTCCGCCGTCCTCAAAGGTGAATTTCAAGCCTTTGTCAAACGACGTGACGCCGCCTTCGCACGAAAAGCTTTTCCACGCGCCGGGAACTTCAAACGCAAGATCGCAGATCTCTCCGACGGAAACGGAGCCGACCTGATACAGTCCGCCCCAGTCCTCGTCGCCGTCGTTTCTTACGCCGATCTCGATCGCATTTACGGAATCCGTGCCCTCAAAGCCGCCTATCGTGAACGCCGTGGTGTTCCAGCATTCTGCGAGGATAGGAGCCTCGCCCTCGAAAACGCCCTTATCGGAATAAAGACGGAGGACGGCGCGGTATTCGTCGCCCGGGGCGAAGCGCGTTACGTCGGTCGCGACAGTCATGACAGAATACCCGGACAGATCGAGCGGCGGATCGTAATCGCGGCGGACGGATCTTACCTTTCCCGCCGCCGTTGTCTCGCACGTTCCCTGTACGCAGCCTGATCCTTCATGGTATCCCTTAAAAGGAGTATTGCGGAATTCAGTTACGAATTCCGCATTAACAGTATTTTCACGCGCGTAAAATCCCTCCGCGTCCACGGCGAAGGTATGAAGCTTTTTTTCTCTTGACAGAGGATATCTCTTCGTAATCGCGTTTTTTATCATGTCAGCCTCTCTTGTAAGTCGTCCCCTGCGGAGTGTCGATAAGCGTTATGCCTAGGGCGGCAAGCTCGGCTCTTATGGCGTCCGCCCTTGCGTAATCCTTCGCCTTTTTGGCGGCGGCGCGTTCCGCGATCTTTGCAAGTATCGCGGGATCGCCCTCCTCTTCACGCTTCTCCTCATCGGGATAAGGTGTCAGAAGATCGAGGCAAAGCACCGTGTCCATATCGGCGACGGCGGCACGCTTCGTCGCTTCGTTTTCTTCGGATTTCAGCACGTCGTATACGGCGGTCAGCGCGAGCGAGGTGTTTATATCGTTATCGAGCGCATCTTTGAATTTCGCCTTGAAGCCTTCGAGCGCCTCTGCCGATATCTCTCCGTCCTCCTTCAGCGCGGCGCATCTCTGCCTCAGCTTCTTGTAAGCCTTCGCGGCGTTTTCAAGCGCCTCTTCCGAGTAGACGAGATTTTTTCTGTAATGGGAATTGAGGCAGAAGTATCTGTACGCGAGCGGATCGATCCCCTGCTCCTCAAGCGCCGACAGCGTCAGGAACTTGCCGGACGATTTGCTCATTTTGCCTGATGCCGTGTTGAGATGGAGCACGTGGAACCAGAAGTTGCACCATTTATGTCCGAGATAAGATTCGGACTGCGCTATTTCGTTCGTATGGTGCGGGAACTGGTTGTCGATGCCGCCGCAATGGATATCGAGATATTCGCCGCAGTATTTGAGCGAGATCGCGGAGCACTCTATATGCCAGCCGGGATATCCGTAACCCCACGGGCTGTCCCATTTGAGCTCCTGATCCTCGAATTTCGATTTAGTGAACCACAGAACGAAGTCCGCTTTATTGCGCTTGTTCCCGTCAGCCTCTACTCCGTCGCGCACGCCTACTTCAAGATCCTCGGCGTCATGCTCGCCGAAGACGTAGTATTTATCGAGCTTCGACGTGTCGAAGTACACGTTTCCGCCCGCCTGATACGCGTAGCCCTTTTCAAGCAGAGCCGAGACCATGTCTATGAATTCCGCAATGCAGCCGGTAGCGGGCTGTGTCACGTCAGGGCGCTTGATATTCAGCTTGTCCGCGTCGGAGAAAAACGCCTTTGTGTAAAAGTCGGCTATCTCCATGACGGTCTTGTGCTCGCGCTTCGCACCCTTGAGCATCTTGTCCTCGCCTGTATCCGCGTCGGAGGAAAGGTGTCCGACGTCCGTGATGTTCATGACTCGCAGTACGTCGTATCCGAGGTACGACAGATATCTGACGAGTATATCCTCCATTATGTAGGAACGGAGATTTCCGATATGGGCGAAGTGATAGACCGTCGGTCCGCAGGTGTAGATCTTCACCTTGCCGGGCTCGTTCGTATAGAATTCTTCTTTTTTATGTGTTAAGCTGTTGTATAACTGCATTTTATTCGTTTTCCTTTTCCTTGTCGATTTCACTGATCTTCTTTTCAAGCTCGTCTATCCGACATCGCAGGCGGCAAAGCTCCTGCGCCACGGGGTCGGGGATGTGGATCTGGTCGAGGTCGCCGCCGCAGCCCGGATCGGGTCTTACGCCCTCTCTGCGCACGACGCGCGCCGGCATTCCGACGGCGGTGCTGTTCGCGGGGATCTCGTTAAGGACGACGGCGCCCGCCGCGATCTTAGTATTGTCTCCGACCTTGAACGGTCCGAGCACTTTGGCACCGGCTCCGACCATAACGTTGTTGCCGAGCGTCGGATGGCGCTTGCCGACGTGCTTTCCGGTGCCGCCGAGCGTAGCGCCCTGATATATCGTACAGTCGTCGCCGATCTCGGCGGTCTCGCCGATGACGACGCCGGCTCCGTGGTCGATGAAAAGGCGCTTTCCGATCTTCGCGGACGGGTGGATCTCTATATCCGTAAAGAATTTCGCCGCCTGGCTTATCGCACGCGCCGCGAATTTGTAGCCGGCTCCGTCAAGCCTGTGCGCCACGCGGTACGCCGCCACGGCGTGAAAGCCGGAATAAAGGAATATGACCTCCGCCGCGCTCGATGCCGCCGGGTCACGCTCCATTATGGACTTGACGTCGCCCTCGGCGTCAAGCACGCCGTCGGCGATCCTGTCTATTATATCGACTGCCGATTCGGCGTTCTTCACCGCCTCGTGCATACGTCTGTTAAGCTTTGCAAGTTTGTTTTCCAAAGTACAAAACTCCCGATATCAGAATTCACCTTATATTATATATCATATTTCCCGATTTGTAAACCCGCAAATGGAAATTTTTTATCAAAAATATAAAAAGCGGCGGATATATCGAAGCCGCCCGGACAATAATATAAAAAAACGGAGGCAAACATGAAAATTGACAAATTGAAGGACAGTATATCCGGGTTTTTGAAGTCCCGTGTCGGTTCGTTTTCCTGCCACGGCAGAACGCACGAGATAACCGGGCTTGCCCTGACGGTCGCCGTGCTGCTCGTCATAATGCACGTATGCATTATAAAATGCATAAGCTGCAGGCTCGGCAGGCTGAAGGAGCGCTGCCGGCGTGCGGAGGGAGATGAATAGAAAGGCGCCGCGCTTTATGCGCGGCGCCCGTCTTTATCTCAGGAATCCGTTGATTATCTGCTCTTCCGCCTCGGCTTCGTTCAGTCCGAGCGTCATGAGCTTGATTATCTGATCTCCGGCTATCTTGCCGATCGCCGCCTCGTGCACGAGCGCGGCGTCTATATCGTTCGCCTCAAGTCCGGGTACCGCGAGTATCCTGCCGTTGTCCATTATTATGGAGTCGCACTCCGTATGACCGTGGCAGGGCGCGTTTCCTATGATCTTCGCGTCGAATTTCTGATAGGAATCGTCGCGGGCGACGGATCTGGACACGACGTCGGCGGAGGAATCCCTGCCGTTCAGCTCGACCGAATACGTGCTTATCGCGCGCTGGGCGCCGTGCGTCATCAGCCTTTCGCGGACGATCAGCTTAGCGCCGGCGGAAAGCTTCGCCGTCGTCGTTCTGACGGTATCGTCAACGCCCTTGATCTGTACCATCTCCATCTCGACGACGCTTCCCTCCTCCTGATACACCTCGGTGCCGGGATTGAGGATGCGCTTTCCGGTGCCGGTTCCCGAGCCGTAATGCTTTTCAACGTATTTCACGTGGGCGTTTTTTCCGACGTAGAAGCGGTGGATGCCGTCGTGCTCTGCGTCCTGATTGCCGCAGTTGTCGATACCGCAGCCGGCGACGATGACGACGTCGCTGTCCTCGCCAATATAGAAATCGTTGTAAACGACCTCCTTCAAGCCGGTCTGCGTAAGCACTACCGGGATGTGAACGCTCTCGTTCTTCGTGCCCGGCTTTATCCTTATATCGATACCGGAAACGTCCGTTTTTGACGTTATCTCTATGTTTGCGGTGGATCTTCTGCCCGCCGCCTCGCTGTTGGATCTTATATTGTACGCGCCCTCCGGCACGGTGTGCAGATCCGCGACCTCCATAAGGAGTCTTTTCTGTATTTCGTCAAGCTTCTGCATATAAGGCACCTTCCTTTACTGTCTTGAACACGCCGCCGTGACTTCGGACGATCTTATGAGCTCCGGGAAGACCTCGTCGCGGCTGCCCTGCCGGTCGATCATTCCGTCCTTGACGACGACGATCTCGTCCGCTATGCTCAGGATACGCTCCTGATGCGAAATTATGACGATGGATCTGTCCTTCGCGTCGCGGCGCATACGCTCGAAAACCTCGATGAGGTTCTTGAAGCTCCAGAGGTCGATACCCGCCTCCGGCTCGTCAAAAATGGAAAGCGAGGCTCCGCGGGCGAGTACCGTCGCTATTTCTATGCGTTTCAGCTCGCCGCCCGAAAGGCTCGAGTTGATCTCGCGGTCGATGTAATCGCGCGCGCAGAGTCCGACGGCGGAAAGATACTCGCACGAGTCCGCGACGTTAAGATGCTTTCCCGCGGCGATGCGAATAAGATCGAGGACGTTCAGCCCCTTGAATCTGACGGGCTGCTGGAACGCAAAGGCGATTCCGAGCTTTGCTCTCTCCGTCACGGAAAGAGCGGTTATATCCATACCGTTGAACGTGATCGTCCCGCCGGTCGCGCGCTCGATTCCGGCGATGAGCCTCGCCGTTGTGGATTTGCCTCCGCCGTTCGGCCCGGTTATAACGATAAGCTTTCCGTTCGGAACGCACAGATCCATATTCTTTATTATATGCTTGTCCGTACCGTCAACGTTAACGGTGAAGGACACGTTTTTCAGCTCTAACATGGAAGTACCTCGCATATTATCATATCATATCTGAGTTATTATATCTTAATTCCGCAGAAAAGTATATCCTATCCGTGGCAACTTTTTATGAACTGTTTTAAAAAAAACGACCGGCGGTCAGCCGGTCGTTATATCAGCTTATTTTGTTTTGCAGACGGAGGTTGTCCGCTATCATTGCGATGAATTCAGAATTTGTCGGTTTTCCGCGGTCGTTCTGTATCGTGTAGCCGAAATACGAATTCAGCGTCTCAACGTCGCCTCTGTCCCACGCGACCTCTATCGCGTGGCGTATCGCCCTTTCAACGCGCGATGACGTCGTTTTGTACTTTTTTGCGACCGATCGGCGACAGCCATCAGTATCGCGCAGCGCAGATACTGATACCCCTTTATGTGCGCCGGTACTCCTATCTGATGTATTATCTTTGTCACCTGCGTTTCTATATCATTGTCGCGGTCTATATGGGCGCCGGGCTTCAGCGTGCCTTTTTTCATATTATACAGGCGTTTCATCCTCTCGGCGAGCACTTCGTTGTCAAGCGGCTTCACCATACAGTACGCGGCGCCCGCCTCATCCGCCTCGATATAAATATTCTGATTGCCGACGACGGTCGTCACGATATACTCCGGGTGCCTGTCCTTCGGCAGGACGTCGTTTATCGCTTTTATGAGCCTTACGCCGTCCGTGCCGGGGAGCCATACGTCGCAGATCACGAAATCCGGCTGTATGGCGCGCGCCTTTGTCACCGCCTCCGCGCCGTCACAGCAGTCGTCACACAGAAAACTCCCTTCCCTTACAAGATATTCATGGACATCCTTGCAGAACTGTCTTGACTGGTCCGCTATCAGGACTTTTATCTTATCCGTCATTTTATCCTCCCATATTTTTACTTTTTGGTAATTTGTGGAATTATGATAACACATTATTCGGGATTTTTCAAGATGCTTTGCAAAAAAATAATGCCGAAATTTTTCCGGCATTTTTGTGCATATTGACGTTTTATTTTTTTCGCTCGACATGATCGTCGAAAAGATCGTAAATTACGACACCGTCCCCCTCCGTTATCGCGACGTCGCATCCGATGCTTTGAAGCGTGCCGATCACGCGGACGGACGGGTGACCGTAATTGTTTCTGCCGCAGCTTATCACGGCAAACGAAGGCAAAACGAGTTTTAAAAATTCATCCGACGACGAGCTGTCCGAGCCGTGGTGACTCACCTTCAGAACGTCGGATCTGCATTTGACGCCGTATTTCGCCATGACGGTCTTTTCCTCGGACGCAGTCACGTCCGCGCACATAAGAACGGAGCGCGGACCTCGCGATATGCGGCAAACGACGCTCGTTTCGTTGTCGGTCCTGCCGCGCCTGTTCGGCGCCATGATCTCTATCTCCATATCACCGCAATAAAGAACGAGCCCCGTCATCGCGGTGACGGTCTTTCCGTCTTTGATACGTTCCTTTATGAAGTTGTATACGTATCCGTCTTCGGCAGGCTCGGGCATGACGACGGCGCCGACCTCGAACCTGTCGAGTATCTCCGTCACGTCCCCCGCGTGGTCGCGGTCAAAATGCGTGACTATGAAATAATCGAGCCTTTTGATCCCGAGCCTCTGCATATATCCGGTGACGGAAGCCGAGATGCCGTCCGCCGCGTCGACGAGGATCGCGCCTTCTCCGCTGCAGATGAGCGCGCAATCGCCCTGACCGGCGTCGAAAAACACGGCGCGCATAAAACCGTCCGCGCCGCCGGACGGCAGGCCCGCGCCGCGCAGGCGCAGACCGGCTATCACAACGATAACGGCGAGCGCCGCTCTTAAGGCGGCGCTCAGTATTCTGTTTTTGACAGTCTTATTCATTTTCCGCCGCGGCGGGAGCCGACGTGATGCGTTTAAGCTCGTCGACCGGGAATTTAGCGCGGCGATCATAGGTATAAAGACCGTTCTGCTCCTGCTCGACGTCCGTCAGCTGGGTATAGCAGAACGCGCAGAGCTTGTCGTTCTGAAGGAGCGCGGATACAAGACCTTCGTATCTCTTGAGGAATTCATCCATATCCGCGGGAGAAGCGCCGTAGCCCCAGCCGCCCTTGACGCCGGGAGCCCACCACGTACCGCCGAATTCGGATACAAAGCAGAGGTCGTCGGGATAAGGACCGGTCCAGTCGCCTATCTGCTCGCCATTCATCAGCTTATCGTATTTTTCCTTGAATTTCACGGGGTCCTGCTCATAGTCATGGCAGTCGTACATATCGCAGACGCCTTTGACGTGGAACCAGCCGCTCGTGTCTATGACGGGGCGCGTCGGGTCAAGCGCTTTCGTGACTTTGTAAACGTATTCGAGAACGGCGGGATCCTGATTTTGCTGAGTTTCGTTGAACGGGCACCAGCCGATCAGCGCGGGATGGTCGAAATCACGTTCGACTTCCTCAAGCCATTCGCCGACAAAGTTCTTCCACGCTGTCGGCTGACTTATGTCGAGCAGCCAGTTGGCGTGCTCGCCCCAGACCATATACCCGAGCCTGTCCGCGTGATAGAGGAACCTCGGTTCAAAGATCTTCTGATGAAGCCTTGCGCCGTTGTAGCCGCAAGCCATGGAAAGCTCTATGTCGCGTTTAAGCGCCTCATCGGTCGGAGCGGTGTAAATACCGTCGGGATAAAAGCCCTGATCGAGTATGAAGCGCCCGAAAACGGACTTTCCGTTTATATAGAATCTGTGATCGTGAACGGACACCTCGCGGATGCCGAAATAGCTCTGTACTCTGTCGTCGCCGATCGTCAGCGTCAGATCGTACAGATTCGGCTCGCCCGGAGCCCAGAGCTTCGGTTCTTTGATATTAAGAGTTATCTCGGTATGCTCGCCGCGGACCTGCGCGCTGCAGGACAAGCCGTCCGCCTCGGCGGTGAGCGTTTTGCCGTACGCTTTCGCGGTCTTGACGTCGATACGGACCGTTCCGTCGATCTTTGTGAAGTATTTCGCCGATACGATATGTGCTTCGGGCACGGCCTCGAGCCATACCGTCTGCCAGATGCCGGTCGTGCGCGTGTACATGCAGCCGTACGACTCGAATCTGTTGCTCTGTTTGCCGGCGGGCTGAGTGCCCTTGCGGTTGTCATCGTAGGCGCGGATCGTTATATCGTTTTCTCCGCCGTGCAGCTTGTCGGTTATATCAAAAGAGAAGGATATGTAGCCGCCTCTGTGACTTCCGGCTTCAACGCCGTTTACCCATACGGTGCTCTCATAGTCGCAGGCGCCGATATGAAGTATCGTCCTCTTGCCCGCAAAGCCCTCGGGCACCGTTATTTTTCTCTTGTACCATACGCACCGCATGAAATCTTTATTGCCGACGCAGGAAAGATCGGATTCCGGGCAGAACGGCACGGTGATCTGTCCTGAAAGCGACGCGGCTTCAAAAAGCTTCCTCTCAACGCCGCTGTTGCCGTGATCGATCTCAAACTGCCACTGTCCGTTGAGATTATACCATGTGTCCCTCATGAACTGCGGGAACGGATGCTCGCTTCTCGGAATACTCATATATTACCTCGCTGTTTTTTTCTTTATTCTACCACACGGCGAGCCGTATTGCAAGAACTTTTTTTAAAAAAAACGGACAGATGATATTAAAATACAGCAGTGCTGCCGTTCCACGTCATTCCGAACGAAGCTTCCTGTCATTCTGAGCGAAGCGAATGATCTCCTTCGATCCTTGCTGCACAAAAATCCAGCCCGCCGCGCTATCCGCGTTCCGGTGCTGCCCCCCCAACAGCCCGGAACGCGATGATCCGGCAGAGCCGGATCATAAAACCTCTGCTGTCCGTTCCGCGCCCCATCAACTTATAGAGTTGATGGAGGGGGTAAGAGGGGGTCAGGGGGAGTTTTGAGGGGTGGGACTCCCCCGGCGATGAAGTCGCCGGGCACGTACGGTCGAGTTGCCGCGTCTCGTCATCCTGAGCGAAGCGAAGGATCTCTTTCGATTACCGCCGCACATCAAACCGCGCCGCCGCGCTATCCGCGTTCCGGTGCTGCCCCCCCACAGCCCGGAACGCGATGATCCGGCGGAGCCGGATCATAAAACCTCTGCTGTCCGTTCCGCGCCCCATCAACTGACTGAGTTGATGGAGGGGGTAAGAGGGGGTCAGGGGGAGTTTTGAGGGGTGGGGCTCCCCCGGCGATGAAGTTGCAGAGCACGTCCGGTCGTGCCGCCGTTCATTTATCGCATTTTTACCCTGCCGTCAAAAAAATTGCAAAATCTCCCGTTTTTTTCAAAAAACCTCTTGACAAATCCGTATCTTTGTGGTATCATACGCGTGTTATCCAAAGACAGCAGGTTACGGTAAAAGCGAAAGCTTCCCTGCCGAGGAGAAAAGTGATAGATTTTATCATTTCCGTTCTTTGGAGCGGAAATTTTTTCTTCTCTCGTATTTGGTAAATCTATACGGAGGTAAAACAAAATGGCAAAAGAGAAAACCATCGCCGCGAAAGCGAAGGTCGTTGAAGAGCTCAGCGCCAAGCTGAAGGATGCTTCTTCCACCGTTATAGTCAACTACGCCGGCATCACCGTTGAGGATGATACGAAAATGCGTAAAGCCCTGCGTGAAGCCAACGTCGACTATACCGTTATAAAGAACCGCATCACTCTGCGCGCGCTCGAAGCGCTCGGATACAACGAGTTCGGCGATGTTCTCACAGGGATGACCGCTGTTGCTATCGGCAAAGACGAAGTATCCGCCGCCAAAGTCCTGAAGGAATATGACGACAAGGTCGAATCCTTCAGCATCAAGGCCGGCATATGCGACGGTAAAGTGCTCGGTCGTGACGAAGTCCTGGCTCTCGCTGCTATACCCGCTAAGGAAGTTCTTATTTCCAAGATGCTCGGCAGCCTGAACGGTCCTCTCTACAAACTGGCGATCGCTCTTCAGGCGGTCGTGGACCAGGGCGGCGCTGCTCCCAAGGAAGAGGCGCCCGCGGCTGAGGAAGCCGCACCGGAAGCTCCCGCAGCAGAAGCGGAAGCAACACCCGCAGAATAATGATCTGCAGCACATAATAAAAATTGGAGGAAAATTAAAATGGCATCCGAAAAGACTACTGCTATACTTGACGCGATCAAGGGACTTACCATACTTGAACTTGCTGACCTCGTAAAAGAGATCGAGGCGGAATTCGGCGTATCCGCTGCCGTATCCGTTGCTGCTCCCGCAGAAGGCGCTGCTGCTCCCGCTGCCGAGGAAAAGACCGAATTCACCGTTATCCTCAAGGGTTACGATGAAGCGAAGAAAATGGGCATCATCAAGCTGGTCCGCGAAGTTACCGGTCTCGGCCTGAAGGAATCCAAGGACCTCGTCACCGAGGCTCCGAAGCCCATCAAGGAAGGCGTCGACAAGGCTACGGCTGAAGCTCTTGAGAAGCAGTTCACCGAAGCCGGCGCTCAGATCGAACTCAAATAATCTACCGCCGTATAAAAAAGCCGCGTCCCGTCCGGGATGCGGTTTTTTATGCTTTTTCTTAATATGCGGGGATATCGTCCTTGAACAGCTCGTAAAACTCCGTATTGCTGACGCACGTCACGTCCTCCGCCCCGCTCATGCGTTTTATCAGATTTTCAAGTCTGCCGTACGTGTGATATACGTCAAGCTCGTACGCGTGGTTCCAAACGTAGAACACGGCGTCGTGCTCCGGCTTCAGCGCAAGGAAATCATCCGCCAGTTTGTCAACGCAGTCCTCACTCAAAGAACACGAAGGGTACCAGAGCATAAACTGCTTCGGCAGGCTGAAATCGTGCGTATGGTGCGCCGCGCAGCGCGAATATCTTATATCCGTCAGCTCGATTATCTTTTTTATCGTCGTCTCGGAGGCGTTGAGCTCGCTGCCCGGCCACGACATTCCTACCGGCGCGTATCCGAATATGCGTTTTATATTGTCCGCGTCGCCGCCGACCTCCTCCTTCAGCTTTTCCGGCTGACCGTCGTACCAGACGAGACACGGGTGATGAAGCGTATGGACCTGTACGTCAAATCCGTCGTATATCCCGGTCTTTATCTCCTCCTCCGTGAATCTTATGTGGGTCACGTCGTCACGCCCGAACTGAGACGGTCCCACGTCAGCCCAGTTTGCGCCGAAAAGTCCCGTGTTTATGAAAAACGTTGCGCCGTAAAAATTATACTTTCTGCATATTTCAAGCACCGCTCTGTCCTGAGTCACTCCGTCGTCGAAGCTCATTGTAAAATATTTATGCGGTTTTCCGTCGCGCACGGCTCCGGACTTTATCCTGTTGTCTGTCATGTATCTGCCATCCTTCCGGTAATGATACATGATTATACATCATAAAACCTCAAAAGTCAAGTAAAAAGCGCCGTTTTTCACGGCGCTTTTACTCAATTGTGAGACGTCTGCGTATACGGGACCCTGCCGCCGCGGTAAATGCCGCAGTATTCGCAGCTTACGCGGATCATGCATTCGTTCAGCGTTTCCACCACGTGTTCGCCGACCTCGGCTTCCTTATGTCCGCCGCCGACGCCTGAATCGTCCGTGATGAAGATATACGTTCCGCCTGTCGACGCGGCGAACGATCTGAGGATTATCTCCGTTGTCAGATCAACGCCGGAAGACGCCACGGGGATTATGCGTATTCCCTGCTTCGCCGCCTCCGCAACGGATTTTTGCAGGCTTTCCGTCACGCCTTTGGCTTCTCTTTCATCGTGAGGCGGCGCGTCGAGTACGAGATAGCAGAGCTTGACGGCGTCTTCACGCCAGGTATGACCGGTAACGGCGTTTTCGAGCGCTGTATGCACCGCCTCCGGATAATCTCCGCCGCCGGACGCGTACTCGTTTTTGATCTGTTCGAGGCATTCGTTTATATCGGTCCTGAAATCGTAGTATTTGACGACGTATTCGTCACCCTCGTCGCGGTAGAAATTCACGCTCACGCGGACCGAGAGGTTGCCGCCCGCCTCGCGTATACGCGAGACAAGATCCGAAAGCTCGTATTTTATATACTCAAGCTCGTCGCCCATGCTTCCTGTCGTGTCGATCATGAGCATCAGATCGAGAGCCGTCACTCCGATCCCGGCGTCCTTCGCCTGTACTTCGATCTTATCTTTTCCTTCAAGCGGGAAGGTCTCGTCTCCGACTCTTACGGAATATGTCCCGTTGTCGCCGTACGGCAGATACGCGTTGCCGTTCACGTCCGTCCTTGCGGCGAACAATTCGTCGTCGCCGGATAAAAGCGTGACCGCGGTGTTGAAGCACGGCGCCTCGCCGTCCTTAACCGTAACCGTTATGATCCTTGTCGGGACGATCTTTCTCTGTTCCGCTATCTCCGCCCATTGCGGCTGTGCGAGCTTTTCGTACCAGAGCGAAAGGTTTTCAAGATCCTTCCACTCGCCCGCGGTAAGCGTTCCGGCTTTCATTTCCGGAGCATCGGGCTCCGCAGCATCTGGCATTTCATGGCCCGGGACGACGTACGCCTCCGCCGGCTCCGAATAATAATGTTCTTCCTTTTCGCCTTTTGACATCGACGCGGTTTTATCAGAAGGGTAGATCCCCGAAAACGACGGGCTGTCCGATTTTCCGCTGCCGCCGATTATACCGTCTGAAAACGACGGCTCCGTACCTGCCGCACCGGTGTTCTCCGCTTCTTCGTCTGACGATCCCGTACCGTTTATTATACCGCTCTGCGTGACGCTGTTTCCGCCGTTCGAAGGGGCTTTCGCCGCCCTTTTCGCCACTACGGCAGCCGTCGGTATTATCACCGCGGCGGCAAGGACCGCGGCTATTACCGAGATCCGGAGCGTTTTTTTCGATCTTTGCCTGCTGTTTGCAAGCGTTTCATCTCTTTTCTGCAGGATCTGTCTCGCCCTGCTCTCACTATCCTTCATATACGAAGCCCTCCTTAAGCAATTCCTTTTTCAGCGCGTCCTTTGCGCGGCTCAGTATCATATAAACGCCGTTTCTGCTTTTATGCAGAAGCGCGCCGATCTGCGAGGCGTCCATGTCCTCGAAATAAGACAGCCACAGCGCCTCCCTGTACTCCGGCGGAAGCTTCTGCATCGCCCGGTACAGCTGTTTTTTTCTTTCATCCTCGATGTAAGAAGATTCCGGATCCGAACCGGACGGGATATTTTCGTCAAGCGGAAGCTCCTGCGCGTTTTTTCCGCGGCGCAGATGGTCAAGCGCGACGTTGCGCCCTATACTGTACAGCCACGTTTTGAACGACGACGAGCCGTGAAACGCCGGCTTTTTTACGGCGAGCTTCAGCAGAGCGTCATCCGCAAGCTCTTCTGCAAGGCAGACGTCGCCCACTATACCGTTTATGTACATCGTAAGCCCGTCGCAGTACCGGCGTACGATCTCGACGAAGCCTTCGTCGTCGCCCTCGCGGTATCTGCGGTAGCTTTCGCTTCCGTAGTCCATTTTCTTCTCCGATCGTGAAAGTCTGCAGGTCTTTCGTATATTTAGACGAGTGTTTTTGCGATAATCTAACGCGTTTTTAAAAAATACGCCCGTTTTTTTCAAACGGGCGCTTTCGTCAGTTGAGATTGAGCTTTTTGTCCGTGATGCGGAGCGCCATGATCCACGAAAACACGGTCACGGCGACGTATATGAGCAATACAGTCAAAAGCATCAGGATGGCAAGATCGAGCTGTCTTGAAAACAGCGATGAAGCGAACTCTTCGATCCCGCCGACGGGCGGGAGGATCGAATCCGTATGGGATGAAAATGAAACGCCGCCCTGCATATACGTATCGATATCGGAGAATCCGAAAATATTCACTATCGTGCTTATGACCGAAATGACCACGCCCACGCCGTAGCTTATGCCTGCGAACATGCCGATCGACGCGAAGACTCTCGCCTTCTTCGCCTTATGCGTCGCCGAGGCGCAGAACGTATACAGCGCCGGTCCGTAGAACAGAGTAACGATCGCAAGCAGCGCGACGAGCGCGATCACCGTTATGACTCTTACGGAATTCGCCCTGATAATCTCCACAAAAAAGGTTATTATGTAGTCAAGCACCTGAAGCGGCGTGACGCCCTCTCCGCCGAAGATCTGCGGGACCTTGTATATCATCGTAAGCACGGGTCCCGTGACCATCAGCGCGGCGACGACGTAGCTGATAAGCGTCCAGATCGCGCCCGTGATGATCTTGCTGTTCACGATCTCGCTCGTTTTGACGGGGAGCGTGAAGGTGAGGTATCCTTCGTCAGAATACATATTCCTGTATATCCGCACTATCATGAAAACGGTGGAGCAGATGCTGACCGCCTCTACCGCAACGATGAAAAGGAATGAGGCGAAATTGACGCCGAACAAGAGGACAAGCTCGTTGTCGATGAGGAATATGACGCCGCATAAAAGCGCAGATATGAGAAGTCCGCCGGCGTAGATCCACGGCAGGACCCTCGCCATATATCTCATATCGTATTTCATGAGTTTGCCTAACATCTGAACACCTCCCTGAAAAGCATATCCACCGATTTGCCGGTGTTTTCGCGTATATTGTCGGCAGTATCCGCAAGGACGATGCGTCCGTCCCTTATGAACACCGCGTCGTCAAGCACGTTCTCGATATCGTAGATAAGATGAGTTGAAATTATGACCGACGCGTTTTCCGAATAGTTTCTGATGATCGTATTCAGAATGTAATCCCTCGCCGCCGGGTCTACGCCGGCTATCGGCTCGTCAAGGAAATACGCGGCCGCGGCGCGGCTCATAACGAGGACGAGCTGCACCTTTTCCTTTGTGCCCTTCGAAAGCGTTTTCAGCGTGCGCTTCGGATCGATTCCGAGTCTTGAAAGCATCTCGTTCGCCTTGACACGGTCGAAATCACGGTAGAAGTCCGCAAAATAATCGACGAACGACTGCACGGACATCCATTCGCTCATATAAGAGCGCTCCGGCAGATACGCGACCGCCGCCTTGCTTTCCGGCCCCGGTTCTTTTCCGTTGATCATGACCGTGCCGGACGTCGGCTTCAGAAGCCCCACCGTGAGTTTTATAAGCGTCGTTTTGCCGGATCCGTTCGGTCCGAGCAAGCCGACTATGCGCCCCGCCGGTATATCGAGACTTATACCGTCGAGAGCCGGTACGCTGCCGTACCTTTTGACAAGATTTCTGTATTCAATGAGCGCCAAATCAGTTATCCTCCCATTCTCCGATAAGTCTGACGACCGCCTCGCGGCCGACCCCTATCAGTTTCATTCTTTTGAGATATTCGCCGGTCATCGTCGCCGCAAGCTCCGCGCGCGCGGATTCTATCACGGCGGGATCGTCCGTTATGAACTTTCCCGTAGTTCTCTGAGTGTAGATCAGTCCGCGTTCTTCGAGATAGAACAGCGCTCTCTGCACCGTGTTCGGGTTCGCCTGCATCTGTTCCGCAAGCTCGCGCACGGTGGGAAGCTTCGCGCCGGGCTGATACTGCCCGGACAGCACCATCGTGTATATTTTCTCGATGAGCTGAACGTATACGGGTCTGCTGTCAGCCACATTCATATAACGTCTCTCCTCTCTTGTGTCGTTTGGTTAGTACAATAATATCACATAGCGCCGCATTTGTCAATACTTTTTGAGTTTTTTTTCGCAATATACTTGAAAAAAGTGCGAGAATATTATATAATGAGCTGAAAAGACTTATTTGAAAAGGCGGGAATGTAAAATGAAACTCACTTATATCGGCACAGCAGCGGCAGAAGCGATACCGGCGCTGTTCTGTGAATGCTCTTTCTGCGAAAACGCAAGGCGCGCGGGAGGGCGCGAGCTTCGCAAGAGAAGCGGAGCCGTCGTCAACGACGACCTTATGATCGACTTTTCTCCGGACGCGTATCTCGGCACGCTCGCCGCGGGGAAAAAGCTCACCGATATTAAGAGCATTATATTCACCCACTCCCACAGCGACCATTTCTGCCCCGCGGAGCTCTGTTACCGCCGCGCGCCGGCGTTCTGCATCGTGCCGGACGGCAAGCCGCTTTTGCAGCTTTACGGCAACAAAAACATAGAAGAAGGTATAAAGATGACGCTCGGCGAGGACCTTGCGTCCCAAGGTCTGCAATTCACGTTCGTTCCGCCTTATACGCCGTTTGAGACTGCGGGCTATACGGTGACTCCGCTGTCCGTCGTTCATTGCCTGCCCGAGGACGCGTATATATACCTTATCGAAAAGGACGGAGTGAGACTGCTTTACGCAAACGACACAGGCGTATTCCCGGATAAAACGTTTGAGTATCTCAAGGGCATAAAGCTCGATATCGTTTCGCTCGACTGTACTATGGGCTTCAGCAAAAACGAGGTCGGTCACATGGGATTCCCCGCCAATCTCAAAGTCAAAAGAATACTTGAGGAGAACGGCTGCGTCAAGGACGATACCGTGTTCATAAGCCATCATTTCAGCCACAACGGGCTCCGCACGCCGGACGGGTTGTGGACTTACGAATATTTCACGGAAATGGCGAGGGAGCACGGCTTCATCATGAGCTATGACGGACTGGTAGTCGAGAAATGAACGTAAAGGAACGCATAGAGCTGCTCAGATCTCAGCTCAACTACCACGCGATCAGATACTACGTATACGATTCGCCGGAGATATCAGACTTCGAATACGACGCGATGTTCGACGAGCTGAAGAAGCTTGAGGAGCAGTATCCGGAATACGACAGTCCCACGTCGCCGACGAAGCGCGTCGGCGGCATGGTGCTCGACAAATTCGAAAAAGTCACGCACAGGAACCGCATGGGCTCGCTTGACGATGTATTCGATTTTGCGGCGGTACGGCAGTTCGTCGCCGATATGATCTCTGCGGGCGCGGAGTCGTTTTCCGTGGAGCCTAAGATAGACGGGCTTTCCGTCTGTCTGCACTATGAAAACGGGCTGTTCACGCAGGGCGCTACGCGCGGAGACGGTCTCGTCGGCGAAAACGTGACGGAAAACCTGAAGACCGTCGGCTCCATACCGCTCCGCCTCACCTCTTCACCGCCTCTGCTTGAAGTACGCGGCGAGGTCTATATGCCGAAGAAAAGCTTCGAGGCGCTGAACGAAGAACGCGAGCTTACCGGTGAGGCGCTTTTCGCCAACCCGAGGAACGCCGCCGCCGGATCTCTGCGTCAGCTCGACAGCAGGATAACGGCGAAGCGCCGGCTCGATATATTCGTGTTCAACGTACAGGAATCCGACGGCGTCGAATACGCGACTCACACCGCCTCGCTTGAAGCGATGAGCGCGCTCGGCTTCCGTGTGATACCGTTCATAAAAGAAGCGCACACGGCGGATGAGGTCATAGATCATATAAACGCGATAGGTGAAAAACGCGCCGGTCTTCCATACGATATAGACGGCGTGGTAATAAAGGTCAACGATCTTTCCCTTCGCCCTCTGATCGGAGAGAATTCCGGCAGGCCGAAGTGGGCTGTCGCCTACAAATTCCCGCCGGAGGCGAAGCTTACGAAGCTCACCGACATAACGGTACAGGTGGGGCGCACGGGCGTGCTCACGCCTCTCGCCGTGCTTGAACCGGTAAGACTCGCCGGGACGACGGTCCGCGCGGCGACGCTCCACAATATAGATTTCATAAAAATGAAGGACATCCGCATAGGCGACACGGTAGAGGTGTCGAAGGCGGGGGACATAATCCCGGAGGTGCGGCGCGTTGAGCTTTCAAAGCGTCCCGCGGGCTCGGTCCCGTTCGAGATGCCGTCGCGCTGTCCCTCCTGCGGCGAGCCCGTGGTGCGCGACGACGAAGCCGCCGTCCGCTGCACGAATTCCTCGTGTCCGGCGCAGCTTCAGCGCAGTCTGACTCATTTTGCGTCGCGCGACGCGATGAACATCGAAGGGCTCGGTCCGGCGATCGTCTCGCTCCTCATAGAAAACGGACTCGTATCGAATCCCGCGGACATATACAAGCTTACGGCGAAGGACGTTTCCGGGCTTGACAGGATGGGAGACAAATCAGCCGAAAACCTTATCTCGGCGATAGACAATTCAAAAAAAGCCGGGCTTGACAGACTTATCTACGCGCTCGGCATCAGAAACATAGGAAGCAAAGCCGCGTCCTCGCTCGCGTCGAAATACGGAGACATCGAAGCGCTGTTCGGCGCGTCGGCAGCCGATCTGTGCGAGATACAGGATTTCGGCGAAATAATGGCGGATTCCGTCGTGAATTTCTTTTCGCATCCTCAGACGAGGGCGCTCGTCGACGAGCTGAAGGCGGCGGGAGTCGTCACAAAGTACGAGCGGAAGACCGTCGGCGACAAATTCGCCGGGCTTACGTTCGTTCTGACCGGCACACTTCCCACGATGACGCGCGATCAGGCGGAGGCTTTGATCGTATCTCTCGGCGGAAAGGCTTCCTCGTCCGTCTCAAAAAACACGAGCTACGTTTTAGCCGGTGAAAAAGCCGGATCTAAGCTGACTAAAGCTCAGTCTCTCGGCGTGCCCGTCATAGACGAAGAGGAATTCCTCGGAATGTGTGGTAAAAATGACTGATTTAGTAAAAATCTATATAAAAGCCGGCAACGGCGGCAACGGCTGCGTGTCCTTCCGGCGTGAAAAATACGTCGCCAAGGGCGGACCGGACGGCGGCGACGGCGGCAAGGGCGGAAACATAGTTTTTCAAGCCGATCAGGGCAAGGATACTCTGCTCGATTTCAGATACCGCCGAAAATACGTCGCAGAGAACGGCGGCAACGGAGCCGGCGCGAAATTCCATGGCAAAAACGGCGAGGATCTTGTGATAAAGGTCCCGAAGGGCACCGTCATACGCGACGCGGCGACCGGCAGGATCATAAAAGACATATCTGACGACGAACCGTTCATCTGCCTCCACGGCGGCAAGGGCGGCTGGGGCAACAAGCATTTCGCTACGCCTACGCGTCAGATACCGCGCTTTGCGAAAAACGGCATAGAAGGCCCCGAAAAGGAAGTAATACTCGAGCTTAAAATGATCGCGGACGTCGGGCTGATCGGGATGCCGAGCGTCGGCAAATCGTCGCTTTTATCCGTGATCTCCGCGGCAAGACCGAAGATCGCCGACTACCACTTCACCACCCTTTCACCGAACCTCGGCGTTGTGCCGGTTGACGACGGCGCGTTCGTCTGCGCCGACATACCCGGGCTGATCGAGGGCGCGTCGGACGGGCTCGGGCTCGGACACGATTTT
>CACWOQ010000058.1 GCA_902762505.1 uncultured Ruminococcus sp.
CAAAGCCGGACAGACGGGCAGGGTGATCACGGTCGGAGGAGAGGGCGCGCTCCGTCAGCATTTTCTCGATATGGGGGTCATACCCGGAGTCGAGATCACCGTGGACAAGCTCGCGCCCATGGGCGACCCGATGGAGCTTGTGATCCACGGATACAAGCTGACTCTGAGGATAGACGACGCGTCGAAGATAGACGTGACGCCGTGCGAAAAAACAAAGAGCGAAGAAATAAAAACAAGCGGGAAGACTGCTCACCCGGGACTCGGCGAGGGCGGAAAATACCATGCGAAGGGAAGCGGAGACCCGCTGCCGGACGGAACTGAGCTGACTTTCGCGCTCGTGGGGAATCAGAACTGCGGAAAGACCACTCTGTTCAACCGGCTTACCGGCGCGAATCAGCACGTCGGAAATTTCCCGGGCGTCACGGTGGACCGCAAGGACGGGCGGATAAAGGGCTATCCCGATACGCTCGTTACCGATCTGCCGGGGATATACTCCATGTCGCCGTATTCGAGCGAGGAGATAGTCTCACGGAATTTCGTCATAAAAGAAAAGCCGAAGGCGATAATAAATATCGTGGACGCGACGAATATAGAGAGGAATCTGTATCTGACGACGCAGCTTATCGATATGAACGTGCCGATGGTCGTCGCGCTGAACTTCATGGACGAGCTGACCGGCAACGGCGGAAGCGTCGATATAAACGCGATGGAGCAGATGCTCGGAGTACCTGTCGTCGCGATATCCGCGGCGAAGAATTCCGGCGTTGACGAGCTGATCAGCCACGCGGTGCATATAGCGAAGTATCAGGAGAGACCGCTCGTGCACGACCTGTGCGGCGAGGATCAGAACGGCGGAGCGGTGCACAGATGCCTGCACGCCACGGCTCACCTGATACAGGACCACGCGGAAGCGGCGGGCGTGCCGGTCCGATTCGCAGCGGGAAAACTGATAGAGGGCGATCCGCTCGTAGCGGACGAGCTCGGGCTTGACGAAAACGAAAAAGACGCGCTCGAGCATATCGTATCTCAGATGGAGAAGGAGCGCGGGCTCGACCGGTGCGCCGCCATAGCGGATATGCGCTTCGCATTCATACGCAGCGTCTGCGACGCGACGGTGAAAAAGCCTACCGTCAGCGTGCAGAGAAGCAGAAGCGAAAAAATAGACAGAATACTGACCGGAAAGTACACAGCGATACCCGCGTTCATACTGATAATGGGGCTCGTGTTCTTCCTGTCGTTCAACGTCATCGGAAAGGCTCTGCAGGATCTTCTTGACGCCGGCATCACGGCGCTTTCCGGCGCAGTCGACCGGGCGCTGTCCGCCGCGGACGTGAACGCGGCGCTCCGGAGCCTCGTTGTGGAGGGGATATTCGGCGGCGTCGGCTCGGTGCTGAGCTTCCTGCCGATAATCGTAACGCTGTTCTTCTTCCTTTCCATGCTGGAGGACAGCGGATATATCGCACGCGTGGCGTTCGTGATGGATAAGCTGCTACGGAGGATAGGTCTGTCAGGCAGAAGCATAGTTCCGATGCTGATAGGCTTCGGCTGTACAGTCCCCGCCGTAATGGCGACGCGGACGCTCCCGAGCGAACGCGACAGAAAAATGACGGTGCTTCTCACGCCGTTCATGTCGTGCTCGGCAAAGGTTCCGATCTACGGATTCTTCGTCGCGGCTTTCTTCCCGAAATACGCCGCTCTCGTCATGATCGGACTTTACGTTCTCGGTATACTGCTCGGCATACTCGCGGCGTTTATTTATAAAAAGACCGTTTTCCGCGGCGAGGCGGTGCCGTTCGTGATGGAGCTGCCCGATTACAGAGTCCCGGGCTTTATAAACGTCGTGAAGCTTCTGTGGGAGAAGGCGAAGGACTTTTTACAGAGAGCCTTCTCGATAATCCTGATGGCGACGATCGTGATATGGTTTTTGAAGACGTTCGATTTCAGATTCAACATGGTCGAGGATCCGTCTCAAAGCATACTCGCGCTCATATCCGGACTGATCGCGCCGGTCATGTCGCCGATAGGACTGGGAGACTGGAGGATCTGCACGTCTCTCGTGACGGGATTTGTCGCAAAGGAAAGCGTCGTCTCGTCGATGGAGCTGCTGTTCCCGGAGGGAATAGCGGGAGCCATACCGGCGCTCACGGCTGTATGTATGCTCGTATTCTCGCTTATCTATACGCCGTGCGTCGCCGCGATAGCGTCGGTGCGGCGTGAAATGGGACACGGCTGGGCGATCGGAGTCGTGCTCATACAGTGCGCCGCCGCGTGGCTCGTCACGCTGTTCGTGCATCTGATTGGAGTGTTGATAACGCTGTGAAACCTGTCGATATTATAGTAATAATTGCGGTCGCCGCGGTCATCGCCGCCGCCGTTTTGATCATGGTACGCCGCCGTCGCCGCGGGACCGGCTGCGGATGCGGATGTGAAAACTGCACCGCCGGGTGCGCAAATAAAAAGAAATGAGGGGTAACGTATGAACAAGTGGCTTTCGGATATCAGATCAGGCTGTGAAGACAATTACATGCTGCCGTTCTACTGGCAGCACGGAGACCATCACGACAGCATCCCGAAGGAGATCGAGCGGATCTGCAACAGCGGGTGCCGCGCTTTCTGCGTGGAATCCCGTACGCATAAGGATTTCTGCCGCGATCAGTGGTGGGCGGATATGGATCTTATTATAAGCGAGGCGGAGCGGCGCGGGATGAAGGTCTGGATCTTTGACGACGACCATTACCCCACAGGTCACGCCGCCGGCGCAGTCAACGCTCATCCGGAGCTGCGCAAATGGAATCTGATCGAACGCCATGTGGACGTCGTCGGACCGTGCAGGGATTCGTACCTGCTCATAAATCCGGATGACGCCGACAATATCCTGCTCGGCATCTACGCGTATAAAAGGACGGGAGAGGACGAGGACTGCGTCCCCGAGCCGCTGCCTCTGTCCGACGTCTCGGACGGTTTTCTCAGATTCAGCTTGCCGGATGGCGTTTACAGGGTGTTTTTCCTGTATAAATCGCGCAGAGGATCCTCGCGCGGCGATTATATCGATATGCTGAGAGAGGAATCGGTCAAGCTGCTGATAGACACGGTATACGAGCCGCAGTACGAGCATTATAAAAAGTATTTCGGAAATACGGTAGCGGGCTTTTTCTCTGACGAGCCGTCGCTCGGAAACACCTGGTTCGCCTCGCATTCGGAGGATCACGGCGGATACAATACGCGCGTCGGAATGCCCGGGCTCGCGCTTCCGTGGAACGACCGTGTGACCGGAATGATGCGCGACGCGCTCGGTTACGATCCGGTGCCTTATCTGCCCGCGCTCTGGTACGGATTCGGACACGTCACGGGCGACGTACGTCACGCTTATATGGACGCGGTGACGAAGCTCTACCGCGACTGCTTTACGCGTCAGCTCGGCGACTGGTGCGAGGCTCACGGAGTTCAGTATATCGGTCATATCATAGAGGATATGAACGCTCACGCCCGTCTCGGGTGCAGCTGCGGACACTATTTCCGCTCGCTCGACGGTCAGCATATGAGCGGTATAGATATAGTTTTACATCAGATAATACCCGGAACGTCGGATTACATACATACGGCGTCGGCTTTCGGGAACACCGCCGATCCGGAGTTTTTCGAATACGTGCTGCCCAAGCTCGGCTCGTCTTTTGCAAGGATCGGCACGCAGACGGAGAGGCGCGCGATGTGCGAGGTGTTCGGTGCGTACGGCTGGGCGGAAGGCTCGCCGATGATGAAATGGCTGATGGATTTCCTGCTCGTGCGCGGAGTCAACAGATTCATACCGCACGCTTTCTCGCCGACGTTTCCGGATCCGGACTGTCCGCCTCATTTCGGCGCCGGAGACTGCGATCCGCAGTTTGAAGGCTTCTCGAAGATAATGTCGGTAAGCAACCGTACATCTCATCTTCTGAGCCACGGAAAGCCCGTGGTCGACGCGGCGATACTGTATCACGCCGACGCGGAGTGGTACGGGAAATTCGGCACCGCGATGCTTTCGCAGGTCCCGGCGAAAATGCTGTACGACAGCCATATAGACTATGATATACTCCCGGCGGACTGCTTTGTGGAAGGCAGCGGCTCGCGCGTGTACATGGCTTCAGTCGAAGACGGTACGATACGCGTCGGCGAAAACAGATACCGCTGTCTCGTCGTACCGTACGCGGACGCGCTGCCCGGAAAGCTCGAAAAGGCGCTCGACGATCTTGAAAACAGCGGTTTCGCTGTTATAAGGATGGAAAAGGACTGTTCAAAAGAGTCGCTTGTCAGCCGCGTAACGAACGCCGCGGGACGCGATATCACGGTGGACGGCAATTATCCGAAGCTCCGCTGCGCGCATTATTCATACGACGGCACGGACGTGTATATGTTCGTGAACGAATCGGTCACGGAGCCGGTCGACACAAAGATAACGCTGCGCGGCGCCGGTTCGCGCAAGGCGATGCTTCTCGATATGTATAACGACGCGGAATACGCGGCGGAAACGGTGAACGGAGAGGTGAGGATAGCGCTTGCGCCTTATCAGTCCGTTATACTCGCGGTCGGTGAAGATACCGACGCTCCGGAAATGCCGGCAAAAACGGAAACGGCGCCGGCGGAGCTTGAATTCTCCGTTTCATGCGCCGGTTATAAAGATATGGAAAAATACACTCCCGCAGGCGTGAATCTTCCGGAGATACCGCCGGGATTCGCCGGAAAGATTAAGTACACGGCGAAGTTCACCGCGCCGCGCGGAGCGAAGGGGATAGACTTCGGCGAGGTCGGTCAGTCCGTCCGCCTTTCCTGCAACGGTACCGATCTCGGAGTCCGTGTCTGCCCGCCGTATTCATACGATCTGTCAAAGGTGCTGCGTGAAGGCGAAAACGAGCTTGAAGCTGTCGTTTCAACAACGCTCGCGGGCGCGATACGCGACGGGTTCTCGTATAACCTCGCAATACCTCGTTCGGGTATCGCGGGACCGGTCAGATGGAAGTTTTGATTTCACCGTAAGTACCGGTGACGAAACGCGGCGGCCCGACCGTACGTGCTCTGCGGCTTTTACGCTCTTGGGGGTCCCCACCCCTCATAACCCCCAAACCCCCTTACCCCTCCCACAAATCCGAGAGAGTTGAGGGGGCGCCGGGAAAACGCGCGAAGCGCTCATAACTCATAACTGATAACTGATAACTGATAACTGATAACTTAAACGGCTGTTTTCGCCTTTATGATCCGGCTCTGCCGGATCATCGCGTTCCGGGCTGGTGGGGGGGGGCAGCACCGGAACGCGGTTTGCGCGGCGGCGCGGTTTGATGTGCGGCGGTGATCGAAACAGATCCTTCGCTGCGCTCAGGATGACAAGACGCGGCGGCTCGACCGTACGTGCCCTGCTCCCCGTTCGCCTTGGGGGTCCCACCCCTCATAACCCCCAAGCCCCCCAGTCCCCTCCATCAACTCGGTTTGTTGATGGAGCGCGGAACGAACGGCAGAAAAGCATTACGAAGAAACAGCCTTGCTCTGTACAGGCGGCAACGGATCACGCCGCGGTCACGCCGGTGCCGGATAACAAAACAGCGGGAACGTATCCCCGCTGTTTTTTATTGCGTTGTTCGATTTCCGCGCCGCGGACAACGGCTTACAGATCGGCGTCGCTGATAACCTTGTATATAAGCCCGCGTTCCGCCGGCTTTTCGGCGCCGTATCTCAGCGCTTCTCCGATCGCGTCGAGCGCCGCCGGTATGCGTCTTACGTCGCAGGTGTGCAGCTTTGCAACGGGTTCGCCCGCCTTTACCGGGTCGCCCGGCTTTTTCAGAAGTACGACGCCAGCCGCCGGATCAATCGTGTCCTCCTTTGAGGCGCGTCCGGCACCGAGCAGCATCGCCGCGCGTCCGACGGATTGCGCGTCGATACCTTCGACGTATCCGTCGCAAGGCGCGTTCACCGGATATATCACCGAAGCGGACGGCAGATATTCGAAATCCTCAAGAGCTTTCACGTCTCCGCCCTGCGCGCCGATCCATTCCTTCATCTTTTCAAACGCTTTGCCGGACCCGATCGCGTCCGTGACGAGAGCCCTCGCCTCACCGGGCGTTATTCTTTTCACCAGACTCACCATATGCGACGCGAGTGTGACGGAAACCTCGTACAGATCTCCTTTTTCACGTCCGCGCAGTACGTCGACCGCCTCTTTTATCTCAAGCGCGTTTCCGACGTTTTTGCCGAGCGGTACGTCCATATCGGTCAGCACGGCGGTGACGCGTCTTCCGCAGCTTTTACCGATCCTGACCATGTTTTCAGCCAGCTTTTCGGCGTCTTCGGGCGTTTTCATAAACGCGCCGCTTCCGTATTTCACGTCAAGGACTATGTTTTTCGATCCGGCGGCGAGCTTTTTGCTCATGATGCTCGCGGTTATCAGCGGGATCGAATCTACCGTCGCCGTGACGTCGCGCAGAGCGTAAAGCTTTTTGTCCGCCGGCGTCAGATTACCGGTCTGACCGATAACGGCAATACCTATGTGCTTTGATTGCTCAATGAATTCCTCTTCGGACAGCGACGTTCTGTAGCCGCTTATTGATTCGAGCTTGTCGACCGTACCGCCGGTGTGGCCGAGACCGCGACCGGACATCTTCATGACGTAACAGCCGAGTGAAGCGACGGTCGGCGCGACTATAAGCGTCGTCTTGTCGCCGACGCCGCCGGTCGAATGCTTGTCGACGGACAGATCGCCGAACGCCGACAGGTCGAGCGTGTCGCCCGAGCGCGCCATGCATTCCGTGAGTCTGACCGTCTCACGTTCCGTCATGCCGCGGAAGAATATCGCCATGCAGAGCGCGGACGCCTGATAATCCGGTATCGCGCCGTTCGTATATCCTTCAACGAAAAATCCGATCTCTTCGTCGGACAGCTCGCCGCCGTCGCGCTTTTTGAGGATGATATCGTACATTCTCATACGCTCACCTCTTTTTCAGAGCGGATGGCGTGAAAGAGCCGGGCAGAAGCTCGCCGAGGCTGCTTCTGTCGAAGCTCTGTTTCCCGCGCATCAGAAGCACCGGCATATCGGGCTTGCAGAATTCAGCCATGACCTGACGGCATACGCCGCAGGGCGGGAATAATCCGCTTATTTCGCCGTTTTTGCCGCCGCAGACGGCGAGCATGGCAAAATCGCGCCTGCCCTCGCTTACGGCTTTGAATATCGCCGTGCGCTCGGCGCAGACGGTCGGCGTGTACGACGCGTTTTCGATATTGCAGCCGGAATATACCGTTCCGTCGGAGCAGAGAACCGCGGCGCCGACTTTGTATCCGGAATAAGGCGAATAAGATCTGCTCATGGCGTCAAACGCCGCCGCACAGAGCCTCTTTTCGTCGGACGAGGGCTTGAGTATCTGTCTCATGAAGCTCACGCCGTCGCCTCTGTACGGGCTGCCGAGATATTCCGCGATGCTTGCGGCTATATCGCAGAAGCCGTACCTCGTGCCGAGATTCACCGGCTTTATGTTTTTGCCGTATATCAGAAGCGGAACGTATTCGCGCGAGTGGTCGGTGTGGGAATCGCCGGGATCACAGCCGTGATCGGCGGTTATCATGAGCACGTCGTCCGGTCTCATTTTTTCCGTAAACGTCGGAAGCCACGCGTCGAATTCGGCGAACGCCGCGGCGTAGCCGTCGATATCCTGCCTGTGACCGTAAAGCGAATCGAAATCGACAAGATTAGTGAAGCACAGGCCTTCGAAATCGCGGTCGAGCGCTTCGAGCGTCAGCTGCATACCCTCCGTGTTACCGTGCGTGTAGACTTTTTCGGTTATGCCCTGTCCTGCGAAAATATCGTTTATCTTGCCTATCGCGTAAACCGTTTTTCCCTCTTCCTTCAATGCGTCGAGCACGGTCTTGCGCGGCGGAAGAAGCGAAAAGTCGTGGCGGTTCGCAGTTCTGGTGAAATTGCCGGGTTCACCGATAAAGGGCCGCGCTATCACGCGCCCCACGGCGTGCCTGCCGGTGAGTATCTTTCGCGCGATACGGCAGTATTCGTACAGCGTTTCAAGCGGAACGACGTCCTCGTGCGCCGCTATCTGGAAAACGCTGTCGGCGGAGGTGTAGACGATCAGATCCCCCGTCTTCATATGCTCCTCACCGAGCAGCTTTATGACCTCGGTACCCGAAAAGGGCTTGTTGCAGAGCACTCCGCGACCGGTCTGTTTTTTGAATTCGTCGATTATCTCGTCGGGAAAACCGTCGGGATACGTAGGCATCGGAGACGGCGAAACGATACCGCCGATCTCCCAGTGGCCTATCGTCGTATCTTTACCTGCCGAACGCTCGCGGAGACGGCATACGGCGCCCGTATGACGGGACACGGGCGGCAGATAATCCTGACCGTCCATAGCGGACAGACCGAGTTTACATACGTTTTCACAGCGGAATTTATCGCTCTGCGATATACGTTTCAGAGTGTGGCAGTCGTGGTCGCCGAAAAGCGCGGCGTCCGGCGCTTCTCCCGCGCCGCAGGAGTCAAGTACTATAAGAAATACACGTTTCATGTTATTTGTCAAGCGCTTTCGCGGTGCGGAGAGCAAGCTCCATCATCTCCGTGAAGGAGTTCTGACGCTCTTCGGAGCTCGTCGACTCACCGGTGATAAGATGGTCGGAGATCGTACAGATCGCAAGCGCGTTCTTTCCGGCGCGCGCCGCGTTCAGATAAAGTCCCGCGGCTTCCATTTCAACAGCCATGACGCCCATCTTGCGCCACGATACCTCGGAAATATAACCGTTCGGAACGTCTTCCATGTCGTTGTAGAAGGTGTCGGAGGAGAGAAGATTGCCTACGTGATAATTCACGCCCATTTCGTCGGCGATACCGGCGCAGGTCTTCAGCATCTTATAGCTGCATATCGGCGCAAAATCACCGGGAAGATGATACTGATGGGCGAAGTTGGAGTTGGTGCAGGCGCCCATACCCATGACGATATCGCGTACGCGGATCTTTTCGCTCATGGCGCCGGCGGAACCGATACGCATGATGTTTTCGACCTCGTAAAAGTTGTAAAGCTCATAGGAATAGATGCCGATAGAAGGTATGCCCATACCGCTCGCCATAACGGAAACGCGTGTTCCCTCAAATTCACCGGTGTAACCCTGAATACCGCGGACGTTGTTTACGAGCTTGGCGTTTGAAAGGAAATTTTCGGCTATGAATTTCGCGCGGAGCGGATCGCCCGGCATCAGTACCGTGCGGGCAAAATCCGCAGGGGTGCAGGAAATGTGAGGAGTCGGATAGTTTGCCATCGTTTTGTTCTCCTTATTTGTTTTCAAGTGCTTTCGCAAGCTTGACAACGCGGCTCGTCCCGAGCCTGTCGGCTCCGAGCTTTATGAAATCCTCCGCGTCCTCAAGCGAGCTGATACCGCCCGCCGCTTTTATTTTGAGATGCGGGGAGCAGTGGGCTTTCATGAGGGCGACGTCTTCCTTTGTCGCGCCGCCGGTGGAAAACCCGGTCGAGGTCTTGATGTAATCGGCGCCCGATTCGGATACGACGCGGCACATTTCGATCTTTTCCGCATCGGTGAGAAGGCAGGTCTCGATTATGACCTTGAGAAGTCTGCCGCAGCAGGCGGTCTTTATCGCCTTGATCTCATCGAGCACAAGACCGTATTTTTTATCCTTGACCCATCCGATATTGATCACCATGTCGACCTCGTCGGCGCCGTTCTGAACGGCGTCGTACGCCATAAAGCATTTCGCGGCGGTCGTGTCGTAACCGTTCGGAAAACCTATGACGGTGCAGATCGCGAGCCTGTCGCCGACGTACTGCTTCGCAGGCTTTACGTAGCTTGCCGGAATGCAGACGGAGGCGGTGCCGTATCTGATCCCGTCGTCACAGAGGGCTTTTATCTGCTCCCACGTCGCAGTCTGAGAAAGAAGCGTGTGGTCGCACTTGGAAAGAATGGCTTGAAGTTCCATTACGGTTCTCCTTTTACTTCTTTTTTTTCAATTATACCATACGAAAAACCGGATTTCAATAAAAAAGCGTAAATTTTGGCTGTTTCCATACAGTTAAACGTTAAAAATACGCCAATTACTCGGCGTATTTTATTCTGCGTATTCTACAACCATGACGGCTTCCAGATGCGTTTCTTCACCGTTTACGGTCGTGAATTCTCTGTATTCGAAGGTAAGCTTTATATCACGTTCGCCTTCCGGCAGGATTATTTCCCAGTAGTAACACTGTACGTTTTCGCGTTTGCCTTCGTTCTGAAGATCGTTTTTGTCATTAATACCTAGTTCCTGCAGGATACCGCGCCATCCGTCCGGTCTTTCTTGCTTTTGAAAACCCGGTAATTTTCTTTCACTGACCCATAATCCGTGTTTGAGCGCATACATTCTGGCGTCATAAAACTGATTTAGTTCCGGAGGATATTGATTTATATATTCGATGAGGCCTACCGCGTCAACGATATGGGCTGATGCGCCTCCGATAACTCCAATGCCGGCGTTTATATAATCGTCGGTATGATACAGATTCGTTTTTAACGTATACGTACTTGAAAAAACGCTTTTTATTTCATTTTCGCTGATATACACTTCAATTATATCGTCCGAAACCCATCCGTACCGGGTTATAACGTTTTCGTTCTCGTCGAGCTCACGGATAAGCTGTCTGTATTCATACCCGTAACCGCGCCAGCCGTTCATATCATACAAGGGGGTCGTACACCACAAGGTATCGACAGGCGGCGGACAGTATTTTCCCCGTTTATACTCCATAAAGTCGTGCATTTCCTGAATGGTCAGAATATGGTACGGCTCCATTACATATTCGGATACCGTCTCTGTCGTTACGACATCAGTAGGAATTTCCGGAGTTTCTGTTTCTGCCATTGTTGTTTCCGGTACGTTCGTGTTTGTCACTTCTTTTGCCGAGACAACAGATTCTTCTGTTTCGGGATCTGTTTCCGTTTGACTGACGTCGGCTTGCGTGACCGTGGATGTCTCGTCGTTTGAGCCGGTTTCCGGAGTGTCTGTCACGGTGGATACGGTAACCGGATCGAATGTACTTGTATACGGCTCTGTGAATGTATCCGGACCGTCGGCTGACGTTTCTTGAGAGGATCCGTCGTCAACTGTATAAGGAATATCCGATACGGTCATAGAAGCGGTTGATTCATCAGCCGACGCGTCGACGGTTACGCTTTCGGCGTCAGAAGGGAGGGAGCGGAGCGTGTTTTTGCTGTACAATACGGTGATAACCGCGGCTGTCACGGTGGCTGAAACGATAACGGCAGCAGCGACCATGGCGATGATTTTTAAAACAAGCTTCTTACTTTTCGGAGTAAGATCTTTTTTTTCAATAAGCGGAGTCATACAGTAGAGGCAGAATTCCGCCTCGTCAAACAGCTTTTTTCCGCAATACGGGCAAATCTTCATCAGCTTCGACAGACCTCCCCGTATCCGTAATGCTCAAGCAACGCGTTCATCTGGGAAACGGTGAATCTGCAGTGGATCGAATATATATAAACGCTATCCTCACAGTTTTTAGGATACAGCGGTACAAACCCGCACGCTTTCAGCAGCTTTTGCGTTTCTTCAAGATCAAGCCCGATCGCAAGCGCTATGCAGATCATTTTATATTTGCCGGGACGCCTGATACCGCTGAAAATCTGATAACCGTATATCTGACTCAATTCCGCCCGCTTGATGACGTCGATTTTCTTCAATCCGCGCTGCTGAAGAAGCCCGTTCAGATAATCAGAAAGCTCAACAGACAAAAATTCATCCTTGTTTTCATCAAAATATGTTCCGAAATCTTCGGTGTTTTCAAGATCCTTCAAAAGATCAACAGTATTCTTTTTCATAATTAAATCCCTCTTTTTGCTATTTTATCACATTTTGCCCCGAAATGCAATAAGCAAGATGCTAAGTATGCATAATGCATAGTCTCACCATTAGTTAATTTTTTGTAAACAACAACAAAAACTTAGCAACCTGCTTATAGACATTGACCTGTAATTGTGGTACTATCAAAAAAACGAAGTGCTCGGAGGATGGTAATGTAATGAATCAAGATAGTTTCATTAAAGATAAAAAGTCAAACAGTGTTATTAATATAATACTTAAAATTGGTATTTTTGCTTTGGCTTTCATTATAGTAACTGCTATATCAAGCGGGTCGATCGGAAGTCGAAGAAAGAATGTGGAAGCTGCCGAAAAATATGCAAACCATCAAGTTTATTTATCTTTAGGTGTAACTCCTGAAAAGTTCAAATCAGAAGTTGTTTACAAGTCGGGTGGTAAATATCTGATTGTTGTGAAGTACTGGTTGAATTCAGCAAATTATGCCGGCGGATCGATATGCGTTTACTGTGGAAACGGTGTCGCATACTCCTCTACGTCTGTGATGCCTCCGGATTATGATTATGAAAAGAATATAAATAGCATAAAAGCGTTTTTTGGTATTTAAATACAGGAGGATAACAAGGAAATGAAATCAAAAACACCGTTGAAAACCGTATGTATTATCATCGCGATGACTATGCTTCTTTTATCTGTCAGCTGCAGTAGATCATATCCGTTTGAAAACGATTCATCTGTTGGACAACATGAAACGGCTACATATGGATATACTGGGAAAGATGAAAAGGAAGTAGAAGAAATATATCAAAGAGCATTGGATAACTACGACAGCAAAAAACTGATAGTTGAACAAAAAGCACAGGTCGACGGCATAAGTTATGCAAAAAAAGTAAATAAAGACGACTATTATTCCGAGCTGGTCAGATCCAATCCGTTGCCTAATACTGAAATCAGAAAAATAAGTGATAAAGGTGGTATTATGACAATCGGCTTCTATATCGGCGTTGTTCTCAATACCAAAATATATATCGCTTATAATAATCTTACTTCAAATGAAAACTATAAAACGATACTCGGAATCAACAGCGTCAATCAGAATGCGTTGGGCATTTACAGTTATAATGATGAAAACGCAGCGGGAGAACTTATCACCACGCTTTTGCCTATTGTTCCGTACATTAATCTGACTGGTCCTTTAAAATATGATCTTAAAACGCTTCCTAATTATTTCTCTGAAGAAGCGGTAACATCGGCCGGATTTGTCTACAAAGCCAGATTGAATGGTGTTTTATGCAAATGGTATGCAGCAAAGCAGAGATTTGGTTTTACTGCGAGTACAGGCGTATATATTGATTCCTTCGATGCACTATATGTTAATATTGACGGAGAAAAATCGGACTTATCTGAGGAGTACAGCGGAGTACAGCATTCAGAAGATAAAAAGTATTATAACTATTACTTCAGAGCTATAGATGCTATAAAAGAGGGAAAGTATTCGACTGCACTTTCCAATTTGCAATTTGTTGAATCGGATTACAAGAACTGCAAAGATTTGTATATTGCCCTTAACGATTGTGTAAAGGCTGAAAAATACCTGTATGCTGTTGAAGCTTTTCGCAATGGCGAATATGCCAGAGCAAGCAGTTTGATCTCTTGTTTTGATAATTATTTAGATTCTGCAAGGATTATGGATTTATCAGAACAGTATTCTTCAGCAGAGCATGAGTTAAAATATAAGAAAGCTATTGAACTTTTTAATGATAATAGATATGATGACGCAAAAGCCGCCTTTTTAACATTAGATGGATATAAAGACAGCAATTTATATATAGAAAAATGCGATAATTTAAAAAAAGAACAAGCTTATCAAGAAGCTGTTGCACTGTATAACAAAGGCGATTACGAAAAAGCGAAAACAGCATTTTCAAATCTTAACGGCTACAGCGATAGCAAAGACTATATTACCAAATGC
>CACWOQ010000059.1 GCA_902762505.1 uncultured Ruminococcus sp.
TGTATTTTTTGTTCCTTCTTCTTGACATAAATAACCCCCATAGTGTAGTCTTGAAAACTTTTGTTTTTTCAAGTGTCTACTCTATGGGGATTATATCAAAGGACCGGCGGCGGCTGTTTTTTCAGTTGAGCTGCGATGCGATGAATCCTGCCGCGGCGGAGGCGAGGCGCGCATCGGCGCGGTCGGTTTTCCCGTCGTCTCCGGAAAGTACGGCGACGACGCCTGTAACGTCGCCGTCACAGACTATGGGCGAGGCGCAGGATACGAATCTGCCGCAGCCGGCGACGGGATAAAGCTTTTTTTCCGTGTGGGAATATCCGCCGCGCGCGCCGCATACCGTGCGGAATTCATCGGTAACGGAGCGTTCGTTATACTCGCGCCCGGGCAAGCCTGACGACGCGACGACGGTGTCCCTGTCGCAGATTATCACGGATATTCCGGCGGCTTTGTTGAGCGCCTCGGCACAGTCCGCCGCTATCCCACCGATCTCGCCTACCGGCGAATACTTGCGGAATATCACTTCCCCGTCCTTCTCCGTGAAAATTTCAAGCGGGTCGCCTTCGTGTATGCGAAGAGTCCTTCTTATCTCCTTCGGGATCACGACGCGTCCGAGGTCGTCTATGCGTCTGACGATTCCTGTTGCTTTCATATATATCTCCTTTTCGTTTTTGCTTTTTTCTATTATGTGCAAAAATCCGGAAAATATGAGATGATCAGGCAAACAGCGTGCGGACTGCGCGAAAACGGTTGTATTTGTTTTCCTGTTTATCACTCACAGTAGATTTTTTCACAAACACATGGTAAAATGATTATAAAGAGATAAATACGCGGTCGCCCGTGCGGACCGCGGCAGGGAGGATTGTATGTATATCCGTGATACGGCTGCGGGCAGCGAATTCCTTGCCGAAGATGCAAAAAAGAATACACAGCGAAAAAAGCCCGCGCGGCGGACGCGCCGTATCACAAAACATATCAAGGCAAAAGAGGACAAATAAATGACTCACAATGAAAAAAGAACGGCGAAGCGGTACGACACGCCGGGCAGATGCGCGGAATTTACCGATCTTGTTTACGTAAAGGCGGACGCGACGCACGGCGAGCTTGCTGCGGCGGAGCACAAATTCGATCCGCCCGCTCCCGCCCTCAAGCCGTTCATCGGCGATCTTCACGGACACACAAACCTGTCCGACGGCTCGGTCGATATAGACACATTTTTCAAGAACATCAAAAGCCGCGGACTCGATTTCGCCGCAATATCCGATCACGATCACGGCGGCGTCGGAAGACCTCCTCTGTGGGAGGGCTCGCCTTCAAAGTGGGATATTATCCGCACGAAGGTCAAAGAGTACGACGAACCGGGAAAATTCACCGCGATCCTCGCATACGAACGGGATTCCTACCCGTGGTACAACAACCTCGTCGTATATTACGGCAGCCGGGACGGCGAAATGATCCGCGGCGTGCGCGACGGTGAATTCACCTCCGACGAGCTGCGCCGTGCGCTTTCGCGCGACGACGTGATACTTATCCCTCACGACACGTATATGTTCTCTGCGGGCGCCGACCTTTCTCACATTCCCGCGGATCTGTTCACTCCGCTTATCGAGCTTTATTCCTGCGCAGACGCCGCGGAATACATGGGCAATCCCGCCTTCGACTCAAATTCAGCCTGCGCGGGCGGCTTCTGGCAGGACGCTCTGCAGCGCGGCGCGCGTATGGGCTGTATCGGCGGCTCCGACAATCATTCCGGGACCGGCGGCACGGTCCTTGACCGTCCGTACCCGCACTGCTTCCAGGGACTGACCGGCGTTTGGGCTGAGGACAACTCCCTGCCCTCTCTCTTCTCCGCTCTGAAAGCGCGGCGCTGTTACGCCTTCATGGGCGGCAGGATGATCATGGATTTCCGTATAAACGGTCATTACATGGGCGAGGAATTTTACGCGAAGGAAGACGACGATCTTGCGATATGGTACCGTATCGACGCCGACGCTCCGGTAAAACGCGTCACGCTGGTCAAGAACCTTCGTGATCATATCATGCTTAAAGGAAAGCCGTCTCAGCTCATATTCGACTACGAACGCGAATCGGAGACGGACTGCTACTATCTGCGCGTCGAGCTTGAGGACGGGAGATTCGGCTGGTCGAGTCCCGTGTGGGTCAGCCGCGATACGTAAGCCGGATGATCCGACTTGCCGGCTCGACCGCGATAAATGACGCGGCGGAACGTTTCCGGACTGACGCCGCAATACGTATAACAAGGAGAAACAAAATGGAACTGATTGAAAGCTTTTCGGTAGACCACAACAGGATAGTACCCGGGATCTTCACAAGCAGAGTCGACAGACTCGGCGATCACAGCGTGACAACGTACGATATAAGGCTGAAAAGACCGAACCGCGAGCCTGTGATCGACGTTGCGGCGATGCATTCGCTTGAGCACATAATCGCAACGTATCTGCGCAACGATCCCGAATGGAAGGATGAAATCATATACTGGGGACCCATGGGCTGTCTCACCGGCTTTTATCTCATACTCAAGGGAAACCGCGCTCCGCGGCAGCTTTACGGGCTTTTGCTTGGAGCGTTCGACTCTGTCGCGGACGCGACGGAGGTCCCGGGAGCCGCTCCGGTCAACTGCGGACATTACCTTATGCATAATCTCAACATGGCGAAATGGTATGCGAAAGAGTTTTCAGATTATTTGAGGGAAAACAAAGACAACGACGCAATATTCGAGTATCCGAGAGCCGAAAGGCTTCTTACGAAGCAGGGAGCGCATTTCTTCGATTCATGATCCGGCGCCCGCCCGTTTCACCCGCCATTCCGGCGTTTTACGACGTCACACCCTAAACAAATAAAAAGACGCAGCACAAAATAAAACGTAAAGGATAAACGGTATGAATAAGATCATAAAACGCACAGTATCGGTCCTTCTCGCGATATGCCTGATCGTGCCCGTGATGAGCACGGTGACGTTTGCGCGGAGCGCCGTAAAGTATCAGACGGATTCGGATCCCGACGGTTCCGAGTCCTTCGAGCTTGAAAAATACGTGGATCTTGACGAGCTGAGGCTCGCCCTCGTTCCGCATTTTGCTTCCTGCGAGACGCTGATCGACGTATCCGGCTTCAAAATCCCGGTGAAGGCGGCTGACAGTCTCAACAGCTTCATATGGCGCGAGATACCCGAGGCGTTTCACGTTTATTCACTCGGAAACGCGAACAACGGTACGATCATAACGCAGATCTACTCGCCGGATTACACCGTATCCGCAGAGGAATACGCGTCGATGATTGCCGAGTGCGAGGAAGCCGCCGCGGAAATAACGCGCGGTATCGCAGGAAACGGCGCGCTGACCGACGTTGAAAAAGCGCTCCTCATACATGACAGACTGTGCGAGCGCTGCGAATACAATTACAGCTTTGACAATTACTGCTACACGATGTACGGCGCGCTCGCCAAAGGAAGCGCCGTCTGCGACGGATACACAAAGGCTTATTCCTATCTGCTCCGTCTCGTCGGGATCGACTGCCGCGCCTGCATCTCAAGCGCGCTCAACCACGCGTGGAACCTTGTGAAGATCGACGGGATATTCTATCACACCGACGTCACGTGGGACGACCTCGGCTGGGGTTCGTACATGGGCGGCATATCCGGCGGCGTGCAGCACACTAACTTTCTCCGCTCCAACGCCGGCATAGTTGAAACAAAGCACACGGCGGACGACTATTACAAGCCCGTAAACGACGGAAAATACGACTCTTATTTCTGGCAGGACAGCGTCACCGGCTTTCAGTACGCCGGCGGCGTCATATACTTCCTTGACGGCAAAAACAACGCGATCCGAGTCGCCGACGAAGGCAAAACAGTCGTGACCGCGGTCGGCGACACGTGGTCCGCCGGCGGCGGCTCATACTGGGTCGGCAATTTCGCAAGGCTCGGGACCGACGGGCGTTATCTGTATTATTCAAAGAGCAGCGCCGTATATCTTCTCGACCCCGCGACCGGGCGGTCGGAGCTGATATACGAGCCCGAGCTCGAGGGTACCGATTCGATATACGGCTTCATTTACGAGGACGGATACCTTGTCATCGACGTAAACGACAAGCCTTACGGCAGCGTGACGCGGCACCGCCGCATCAGAGTGCCGTTTGAAAGGCTTGCGCCCGACATTTCGACTGAGCTTTCATCGAGCGTTGATATAGCGTCCTCACAGACGGTCACCGCGGAGATCACCTCGAGCATCGACGTGTCGTCTTACTACTGGGGAGAATCGCCTTCTCCCGACGGCGCCGGTTTCACACCGTACGCGGGGACCGATCCCGTTTTCACCGTCACCTCGCCCGGCACGTATTATTTCATCGCAAAGGACGCGAAGGGTGGGCTGTCCGATCCCGTGAGCCTCACGTTTTGTCTGACGGTGCTTCACACAGCGGGCGGCGTCGTTGAATGCGACAGGATACTTACGGTAAAAGGCTTTGACTTCGATCTGCCGACACCGGAAAAGGCGGGCTCGAGATTCAACGGCTGGGCGACGGAGGAAGGCGCCGGATCGGGCGAAATGACCGTCGAGATCAGCGACCCGCCGCTTACGGCTGATTATTACGCAACGTGGATCAACCCGCGCACGGTCAGCGGCAGAGTCACGACGGTCGGCGGCGCGGAAGCCGCGGTCACCGTCACGTTTGACGACGGCTCGACGCTCGTTTTAAACACGGACGGAGAATACGCATTTGACACGTTTGAGACTCATTTCACCGTCACAGTATCCGCCGCCGGTCACGTAAGTCAGCTGTTTGACGCGGGAGAGGGCGTGACAAAGCTGCCCGACGCCGATCTGTTCCTTTCGGGCGACGTAAACCTTGACGGCGCCGTCGACAACAGAGACGTCGTACTGCTGTTCAAATACGTATCCGGAGGGGCGACCGTCGCAAGCGACGACGCCGCGGATATAGACGCAGACGACGCTCTGACGAACAAGGACGTCGCCGTGCTGTTCAAATACGTTTCCGGCGCGGACGTCACGGTGCCGGTAAAAACGGTAAAAATGAACTGATGGTAAAAATGACCGGTACGCTCATCGGGCGCGCCGGTCATTTTTTATTCTCTTTATGATGAGCGCCGCGGCAAAAACGGCGGCGACGCCGGCTGCGACTCCCGCGCAGTCAAGCAGAACGTCCTGCCACATTCCGGCGCGCCCCGGGACGAACGTCTGATGAAGCTCGTCGAGCGCGGCGCACACAGCGCCCGCGGCAAAGGACAGCGGAGTTGCCGCCCGGACTTTCAGGTCCCACGCGAGCGCGTCCGCCGAAAACAGCGCCCCGAGCGCGAAAAATTCGATGAAATGCGCCGTTTTTCTGACGGTATGGTCTATTTTCACCGCGTACGCTGTCTGCTCGGATTCCGTCAGCTCCGCGTATCCGGGCACGATCAGACCGCCTACCGCGCGGCCCACAGCCAGGCTCGCCTCGGTCGAGGAATCTGCGGGCTGCGCGCTCATCACATATATAGCGGACAAAAGCGCGAGCGTCAGAACGCAAAGCGCACCGCGCAGTACGTATACGCGTTTCACAAAAGAGCCAGCACTTCTTCGGCGTTCGTGTCCGGCTTGACCTTCGGCATGACGGCATCTATCCTGCCATCTTCGTCGATTATATACGTCGAGCGGACGACGCCCATCGTCGTTTTTCCGTAGTTTTTCTTCTCCTGCCAGACGCCGTACGCCTTGATCACCTCAAGCTCGGGATCGGAGAGAAGGATGAACGGCAGATCGTATTTTTCCGCAAATTTTCCGTGTGAGGCGACGCTGTCACGGCTTATTCCGATAACGACGGCGCCTTTCTTTTTGAATTTTCCGTACGACGCGGCGAACGCGCACGCCTGTCGCGTACAGCCCGCCGTGTTGTCCTTGGGATAGATTACTTCAAGCATAAGAAAATCCTTTCAAATTATGAATTATGAATACAGATGATATGCGCTCCGCCATCCCGGGCGCGGTTTCACGTCTTCCCGGGCGCAGCGAAGGATCTCCTTCGATCCTTACTGCACAAAAATCCAGCCCGCCGCGCGAACCGCATAACCTTCCCCTCTTGGGGAAGGGGGACCGCTTGCGGTGGATGAGGCGATCTACCTTGTTCCGGCACTGCCCCCCACAGCCCGGAACGCGATGATCCGGCATAGTCGGATCATAAAGGCGAAAACAGCCGTTTAAGTTATCAGTTATCAGTTATGAGTTATGAGCGCTCCGCGCGTTTTTCCGGCGCCCCATCAACTTATAGAGTTGATGGAGGGGGTAAGAGGGGGTTTGGGGGTTATGAGGGGTGGGGCTCCCCCGGCGATAAAGCCGCCGGGCACGTCCGGTCGAGCCGCCGCGTCCGGTCATCCTGAGCGCAGCGAAGGATCTCATCCGATCCCCGTCACACAACAAATCAGACCGCCGTACTCTTGAATCCTGAATTTCTCAATACCCGTATTTATCGTAATGCGGCTCGATTACGGTCTTGTTGTAGTCGTTTCCGCCGGGGTAATTCGCGCTTTTGAGGATCCCGGGCGTGATGCCGCGTTCAAGCAGCTTTTCCACGGCTACGCTCGTGACGCTCCACATGATGTAATCCGACGCTATGCCGGAGGCGGCGCCGAATCGAGCCTCGATGCCGTCGACCTCGAGCATAGCCTCGGCGGCGGGGGCGCAGTTATCGAGCGTGAGCGTTGCTATCTCGTACAGCTTTTTGCCGGACGGATGTACCGGCTCCACCTGTACGGCGTATTCCATCGACGTGAACGCTATCACCTTTATACCGAGCTTTACGGCTTCATACGCGAGATCCACGACCTTCTTCGTTCTGCCAGACACCGAGCTTAAGAAAAGCACGTCTCCCGGGCGGAAATTCGACTGCGTCAGCGCGTATCTCGCCTCCGCACCCTCCGTATCTATCCCGAGATCGGATCTGTCCCGCTGTCTCGCGCCGTTTTCGATCTGCAGATCATAGCTGAAATGCTTATAGAATATCGGTCCGCCGCCGCGGTAGATCGAATCCATCTCCATATGATGGCAGATGCTCGATAAGAATATGCAGCCGCCGTTCGCAACGCTTTCCGCAACTATCTCGCCCGCCTTGATTATATTCTCCGTCTGTGTGTCTCTGACCTTTTTGAAAAGGTCGTCTATCGCCTGTCTGTATCTGTCAAGCAGCATTGTGATTTCTCCTTATTTTGCTTTGTTTATATCGTACGAAAACTCGGGATAAAGAAGCGAGAGCCTCTTTGCGTCGTCATCCGTGAATTTTCCCGTCGTTTTGTATATGCGTTTCGCAAGGACGCCGAGCACCGGCTCGATCCGCGGAGCGATCAGTTCGCAGCCGTTCCGCTTTTCCTTCAAAAGCCTTTTGAATTCGTTTGTGAACACGGGATTTCCGCGCCAGACGCTGCCGCAAACCGTAAGCGGCACGCCGTCCTTTGCGCCGCAGCTGTCCCAAAGATACGAAAGCTGAGCGAATAAAAGCCCCGCGGCGTCCCTGAGTATCCCGGCGCTTACCGCGTCGCCCGCGGCGGCCTCTTCGACGACCGTCGGCGTGAAATGCGCCACCGTCGCCGTGGGCGAGCGCGTGCTGTCGGAATAGATCGAAAAAATCGACTCTCTCAGCCGTTTTCTGCCGCCGTAGCCGAGCTTTGCGGCAATGGCGTCCGATAACGACGTGCGCTCTCCTCTGCCCTCAACGTCGCGTATCGCGGCGATGAACGCCTCTCTGCCGATCCAGTAGCCGGAGCCCTCGTCGGCGACAGCGGCGCCGTATCCGCCCGTTGCGCTGCAAACTCCGCCTATCCTTGAAAACACCGTGGCTCCGGTGCCGCAGAGCGCGAGCAGTCCGTCGCCGAAGATGCCCGCCGCGGAAAGCCCGAGATCGAGCTCGCCGTCCACCGTCGAGTGATCGACGGTACAGTATTCGCCGAGCATCCCGACCGTCTTCTTCTCATACGTACCGCCGATCTCCGCTATCCTTTTTCCGTATAGATCAAGGTCGTCCGCGAGCTTTTTCAGGTGCTTTTCGATCAGCTCGGGCTCCGTCGTGTTAGATCTCAGGCTTCCGCACACCGTGACGGCGACGCGGCTCATATCCTCTCCGTAAAGTACCGCGGCGGTCTTCGATCCGCCGCCGTCGATCGCAAGATAGTATTTCATCACATGTAAAAGATATTGTCCCTGTATTCTTCGAAGATCTTTTCGTTGTGCTCGTCTCCGCCGTCGAGATTCGCGCTCATCAGCACGGGCGGAACGGTACCGTCGGCTATCATTACGTTTACGGCGTCTATCACTATCGCGTTTATCAGCGCCGCGCCGACGACGGTGGACGTCGGTCCGATCTTTTCGGGCAGTCCGTCTACCGTAACGCACGCGTCACCCGGCTCGCCCATATTGTCTATCACCGTGTCGCACACCTCGAAAAGGCGTTTTCCGCTCGGGTGGCGGGACGTCACAGACGACGAATACGCAACGTTAGTGATGCAGACGACGTTCACGCCGCGAGCCTTCGCCTCCGCCGCCATTTCGACAGGCACGGAATTTCTGCCGGACACCGAATGTATGATCAGCAGATCGCCTTCCTTTACGTTGTTCTTGTCAAGTATTATCTTTCCTATCCCCGTGACGCGCTCGAGCGAGCTCGTCATCGTGATCGGACGCGTGTTCAACATCATCGCGGGGAAAAATATCGGATTTATGACTGCGAGTCCGCCCGTGCGGTAAAAAACCTCCTCGGCTATTATCCCGGCGTGCGAACAGCCGAAAACGAACACGTTGCGCTTGCTCTCAACTGTGTGCGCAAGCAGCGACGCGACGTGCGCAAGCGTTTCAGCCTGCCCGTTATAGGCGCGTTTCACCGTCTTTGTAACGATATCTATGTAATCGGATCCTACCATACGGACCTCCTCTTGAGATTTCACAAGTATCATATCATAAAACGCGCCGAAAATCAAGAGATAAAGCTATGAAAGCAAAAGAAAAATGACGGCGTTTTTCGCCTCGCCGTCACGGTAAAATACCGGTCGAAAGTCTCGACCGGTATTTTTTATTTTACGGTTCAGCCGCCCAGCTTTGCGCTGTTGAGCTTGATGCCGGGGCCCATGGTGGAAGCCACGCAAACGCTCTTCAGGTACTGACCTTTGGCGGCGGCGGGCTTTGCCTTGATTATCGCGCCCATAAGTGCGTCGAAGTTTTCCATGAGCTTATCCGCTCCGAACGAAGCTTTTCCGATCGGGCAGTGGATGATGTTCGTTTTGTCAAGACGGTATTCGATCTTACCGGCTTTTGCTTCCTTGACGGCGCGTGCAACGTCGGGAGTGACGGTGCCGGCCTTCGGGTTAGGCATAAGTCCCTTAGGACCGAGGACCTTACCGAGACGGCCTATAACGCCCATCATATCGGGGGAAGCGATGACTACGTCGAATTCGAACCAGTTTTCCTTGGTTATCTTGGCGACGTAATCCTCGGCGCCTACGTAATCGGCGCCTGCGGCAGCGGCGGCGTCAGCCTTGTCGCCCTTCGCGAAAACGAGGGTGCGGACGGTCTTGCCCGTTCCGTTCGGCAGAACGATGGCGCCTCTGACCTGCTGGTCTGCGTGACGGCTGTCAACACCCAGACGGATGTGAGCCTCGACGGTCTCGTCGAATTTCGCCTTGGAGGTCTTAACGATGAGATCGAAGGCCTCAGCCTCGTCGTACTGCTTGGAGCGGTCAACGAGCTTTATGCTGTCTTTGTATTTCTTTCCTCTGAACATACCGTTTCGCCCTCCTCTCAGTCAACAACGGTGACGCCCATGCTGCGGGCGGTACCGGCGACCATGCTCATAGCCGCTTCGATCGAACCGGCGTTCAGGTCGGGCATTTTCGTTTCGGCGATCTTGCGGACCTGCTCTTTGGTTATTGTGGCGACCTTGGTCTTGTTCGGGACCGCGGAGCCGGACTCGATACCGCAAGCCTTCTTTACGAGAACGGCGGCGGGCGGAGTCTTGGTGATGAAGGTGAACGTACGGTCAGCGTAGATAGTGATGACTACCGGGATAATGAGACCGATGTCGTTCTTCGTTCTTTCGTTGAACTCTTTACAGAAGTTGGGGCTGCTTACCCCGTGAGGAGAAAGAGCGGGACCTACAGGCGGAGCGGGATTCGCTTTGCCGGCAGGAAGCTGGAGCTTTACGTAAGCTACGATTTTCTTTGCCATTTTTATTACCTCCGTATGTGGTTATTGTCGGAAGACACAGAAATAAAATTTATCTTCCTCCCACGTCTGCACGAAGACAAGCGGCAAATGCCTGTCCGTGCCTGCGGATCAGCGTCCGCAGTGATTTAAGCTGCTGCTCACATGGGTGACAGGTCGGCAGCGTCAAGCTCGATCACCGTTTCGCGTCCGAACATGAACGCCGAGCACGTGACCGTGCGGCCGTCAGCCGAGATCTCAAGCACCTTGACCTCGGAAATACCGAACATAACGCCTTCCTTGACCTTGACCGTATCGCCGACGCTGAAGCCCAGACCGGACTTCTTTTCCGTAACGGGCTGATCAGCCGAGTCGGGTTCAAGACCCCACATCGCGACTTCCGCGTCCGTCAGGGCGACAGGCTTCGATCCGGGTCCGACGAAGCCGGTAACACCGCGGATGTTTCGTACTATGTGCCAGGTGAAATCGTTCATCACCATCTTTACGAGAACGTAACTCGGGAATATCTTGGATTCATGTCTTTTTTCAGTCTCTCCGTCCATCTCCACGGTGACTTCAACGGGGATACGAACGTCGGTCACGACGTCCTGCAGTCCTCTGTTTTCGACGATCTTCCTGATATCGTCCATAACCTTGTTCTCATAGCCCGAGTAGGTATGTGCAACGTACCATTTAGGTTCGGGTGAGTAATCATCCATCATAGCGAGCCTCTTTCTTTACGCGGCTGAAATTACTTGCGTCGCGCCTCCGCGTAACGGGCGCGGCGTGTTTGCCGGATACGGTCAGCTGCCTATTTTGCCAAGCAGACCTATGAGCTGTGAAAACGCAAGATCGAGCAGGACGACGAAAAGTCCCAGAACGACCATGGCGGCAAGAACGATACCCGTGTTCTTCGCCGTCTGTTTGGCGGTGGGCCACGTGATCTTCTTCAGTTCGCCTTTGTAGTCCTTCAGAAACTTGACGATGCGTTGCCACAGGCTCTCTTTTTTCCGGACCTCTTTTACTTCCGCTTTATCGGAAGTCTTCAGTTCGTTTGCCATAACAGCCTCCGGTTTAAATTACTTGGTTTCCTTGTGCAGAGTGTGCTTGCGGCAGAATCTGCAGTATTTGTTCATCTCAAGTCTGTCGGGGTCGTTTTTCTTGTTTTTCTTGGTGTCATAGTTCCTCTGCTTGCAGACCGTGCAGGCAAGGGTGATCTTGTCTCTCATTTGACGGCACCTCCCGTTTAGATTTGACGGCATATCCCGGAGATGGATCGGGAATCCCGCCGAAGATTGTACCTCCCTCGACGGCGGTTTTTTTCTGCACGAAAAAAGAACCTCCCGCAGAGGTAGAGTCATCATACCACAAAATAAAGGGTTTGTCAATAGGTTTTCACGATTTTTTTGCAGATATTGAAAAAAACGGCTTAAAAATTCACCGTTTCCGGCGCACGCCGTTTTCCTGTCACTTGACATTTTGAAAATACGTGGTATAATCCATAGTATGAAACGGAGATATATATGAAAGACATAACCGAGAAAATCATAAAAGCCGTAAGAGAAGCGGCAGGGATAATGCTCGCGGCGCCCGACAGGTGTCCCGACGGGCTGATACACGACAAGGGCGGTACGTTCAACTACGTTACCGAATACGACGTCGCGGTACAGAGATATCTTGAAAAAGAGCTGTCCGCCGCGCTGCCCGGCGCGGCGTTCCTCGCCGAGGAGGAAGGCGAGGACGGGCGTACCGTCGGCGACGGATACACGTTCGTGATCGATCCGATAGACGGGACGAGCAACTTCATACACGGCTTCCGGCTGTCCGCCGTATCGGTCGGTCTGCTTTATAACGGGCGCGCCGTGTCAGGCGCAGTATATCTGCCGTACACGGACGAGATGTTTTACGCCGAGCTGGGCGGAGGCGCATATCTCAATGGAAAGCGTATTCACGTCAACCGTCTTTCGACCGAAAACGCGCTGACGCTTTTCGGCACGACGCCTTATATGCGCGATACGATGTGCGACGCCGTAACGGAGCTGTTCCGCGGGCTTTTCATGACCTCGGTCGACGTCAGAAGATGCGGAGCGGCGGCGGCTGACCTCTGCTTCGTCGCGTGCGGACGCGCCGCCGCGTTCTGTGAAATGCTTTTATCTCCGTGGGATTACGCCGCGGGCGCGCTTATCGTAGCCGAGGCGGGCGGCGTCGTCAGCAGATTCGACGGCTCGCCACTCTCCTACACGGAAAAATGCACCGTCGTCGCCGGAAACCCGGCGGCGTACGCACAGGTATCCGCCATATGCGGTAAGATCCGCGACAAATACAGCGTGAACTGACCGGCAGACGGAAGAACGGAGAATATATGGAAAAAGAATATAAAGTGATGTTCGGTCTGATCGGAGCCGCCGTTACGGGCGCCGTGCCGGATCCGGAAGTGATAAAAGAGGCGGACAGGCAGACGCTCGAAAGCATATTCAAAGTCTGCCGCGCGCACAGCGTCGCTCAGATCGTTGCCGACGTGATATCGAAATACGGACTTCTGCCCGAGGATGACGACCTGTATAAAAAATACAAAAGCTGTCTCGTATCCACGATATATCAGACGACCCTGCTCGATCACTGGCACGGCATGGTCATGAGTACGCTCGACGAAGCCGGGATCGATCACATCGCGATCAAAGGCGCGGCGGTACGAAAGCTTTACGCAAAGGGCTTTTACAGGAACAGCTGCGACATAGATATACTGATCAGAGAAAGCGATCTTGAACGCGGCGTCGCCGTACTGACGGAAAAGCTCGGTATGACGGCGAAAGACAAGGGCAGTCACGACGTTTCGCTGTATTACCGGGACAAGGTCCACGTCGAGCTTCATTACGATACGGTCGAAAAAGGCATATTTTCGGATGCGGACGGAATCCTTTCCCGCATCTGGGAGCACGCCGTTCCGGTGAGCGGTCACGAATACGCGCTTGACGACGAAATGAATTATTTCTACCTCACGGCGCACGCGGCGAAGCACCTCAAAAACGGCGGCTGCGGGATAAAGACGCTTACCGACGCGCTCGTTTTGAACAGTATCCCGGGATACGACTGCGAAAAGCGTGAAGCGCTGCTGAAGGAGGGCGGGCTGTTGAAGTTCGATTCTGCTGTGCGCGCTCTGTGCGATCACTGGTTTTACGGTAAAGGCGCGGACGACACCGTCACACGGTTCGGCGAATATCTGCTGAACGGCGGCAGATACGGCACGCTTGAACACAACGTCACTTTGAAGGTGTCAAAAAGCGGAAAATCAAAATATCTCTTATCTCGTATTTTCATGCCTTACGACGTGCTCAAATTCAAATATCCGGTGCTTCAGAAGCATAAATGGCTTTACCCCTTCATGGTCGTACGGAGGATCTTTTCTCTGCTCGACCCGAAAGTGCGCCGCCGCTCGTCAGATGAGCTGAAGGCGTCCGTGAACGTTACAAAAGATGAAGAGACCTCGGCGTCCGATCTGATGTCGTCGCTCGGATTGCAGTAAAGCTGCCGTCATACGCCGGGATAATCCGTATGTACGGCGGTACAGAACAACAAAAAAACGAGGTCGATCCTCGTTTTTTTGAGTTTACGCCGGCTGTCTGCGCCTGTTTATGAGCGTCACCGCGAGGCGCAGCACCAGGTTGATCAGCAATATGATCAGCGATACTACCGCGGCTTTTTCTATCTGCATTTGGCTGACTGACTGCGATATCATGACCGCTATCGGTTTCGGCGACGGCGGAGCCAGCAGTGAAACCGCTGAGATCGTCATCATAGAGTTGACGAAGAAATACACCGCCATTTCGTACATCGTGAACCGCACCTTGGGCATAATGACGTCGGTTATAATGCGTATTCTGCCGACTCCTATCGTTCTGCCGACGGATTCGAGGTCCGGATTGACCTTTCCGAGCGTGTTGTACATCATTAAATACGGCGAGGCGAAAAAGTGTACCGCATTAGCGAGCACTATTATGATCAACGTCCCGTATATCTGAGTACTGTGGAAAAAGATCACGTACGACAGACCAAGAACGAGACCGGGTATCGCCACCGATGTTATTGAGATCAGGTGGAGTCCGTGCGACAATCCTCCCTTCATCCTTGCCGTTATGTAAGCGCAAACGAATGCGAGCAACGTCCCGAAAACGGCGGCGAAAACCGAATATATCAGCGAATTCATAAGAAATCCATCCGCGCCGCTCTTCATCGTGTCTGATATGTGGGAAAGCGTGAACGTCATGTCGTTGGGATACGCTGTCGCGAACATCTGCACCACGAACGCGATTATCGGTGCCGCAATGCAAACGGCGATCATAACGCAGAATGCGTACGCCGCTGTTTTTGCGGCTTTTCCTTTACCCGGCTCCGCGGTCTCGGATACGAATCCCGACTGGCTCAGCTCGGGCACGAGCAAATCGATGATGAATGCAACGACCGCCGGCACGAGCAGTATCAGACCGACGACGGCCGCCTGTCCGTATTCGACTCCGAGCACGTTTTCATACATCAGTATGGATATCGTCTTTCCGAATTTGGCGTTGTAAAGCGCTTCCGGGACGCCGTAGTCTGTTATGATCATAGTGAACACCGCGAAAAACGTCGAGATCAGCGTTTTTCTCAGGTATGGCAGCGTTATCCCGGTGAACCGGCGGTGCGGCGGTATGCCAAGCACCGCGGCGGCTTTGTACGGCATTCCGTCTTCATACTGCAGAATGCTTTGAAGCATCAGAAACGCCACCGGGAACGAATACATTACCGATCCGGCAACGATGCCCCAGAATCCGAAAATGCTGATATGATCCCCGAATATCACCGAAAGTATGCCGGAGCCGTTGACTCCGAAAAGCGCTTTGAGTCCGTACGCGTGAGATATCGACGGGATCAGCATCGGAAGGGTGAAAAGCATCGCAAAGAAGTTCTTCCCCTTTATATCGGTGCGGCAGACCGCGAACGAAGCGCAGATCGCCAGAAATACTGATATGACCGTCGCCGTCAGCGTCGTCGTGAGCGAATTCATAAGCGCGGGTTTGAACTGCGACGAAGAGGTCAGTTCTTTGAAGCTCTCCGGCGTGATACGCAGAAACATCGCGATTATCGGTGCTACGATGACAGTCGCGAAAAACAGCAGCAGACAGACTCTTATTATTATCTTTACGGTTATTCTCTGCTTCATTTTCTAAGTCCCGGCGCGTATCTTGACAGTGAATCGATCTTCGCACGCAGATTATCAAGCACGAATGTCTTCACGTAATCATTTGCCGGCTCTTCACAGATGTTCACCGGCGTATCTATCTGGCTTATCTGTCCACGATCCATTATCATTATACGGTCGGAGAGTGCGAACGCCTCCTCCTGATCGTGTGTGACGTAGATCATAGTCGTGCCGAACGAAGCCTGCAGCTTTTTCAGTTCCTGCCGCATCGACAAACGTGTTGCGACATCGAGCGCGGACATTGGTTCGTCGAACAGTATCACGTCCGGCTGCAACGCCAGTGTTCTCGCTATAGCGACTCTCTGCTGCTGACCGCCCGACAGATTCTTCGGCATCGATCTTTCGTAATCGGACAGCCCGACGGCGGCAAGCATGCGTCTCGCCGTATCGCGCGCTCCCGTTCTTGTCTGTTTGTTGATTTTCAGGGCGTATTCAACGTTTCCGAGCACATTCATATTTTCAAACAAAGCGTAATTTTGAAAAACGATGCCCATGCCGCGCTTGTCCGGCGCGGCGTTCGTGATATCGACACCGTCCTTTACGACGATGCCGCTGTCCGGCTTGAGCAATCCGATGAGCAGGCGCAGAAGCGTCGTCTTGCCGCAGCCGGACGGCCCGAGGATCGAGAGGAATTCGCCGTCTTTTACGGTGAAACTGACGCTTTTGAGTACCTCTTTTTCCTTATAACCCTTTGACAGATCGCTTATTACGAGTTTGTCGTTCAGTGATCCCATTTGGCAAGCAGCCTTTCCTTTTCGGCAAGCGTATCGTTCTGCATATTGCCGTATTTGATGTTTTCGGGGAAATTCGCCATTTTCGGCGTGTAATCCTTATATATCTGCTCCGGCAGGAACTGTTCGTGGTCTCCTTTGCAGAGAGCGGTCGCAAGATAATTGAAAACTTCCATGACAGCGGTACGTCCGGAACTCTTTTTGAGCACCGCGTTGCCGAGCAGACTGTATGGCGAGCCCTCTTCAAAGAACAGTATCTTCAACTCGTCGTTGCCGCCGCTGATCTTGACGGCAGCCTGAGCGGTCATGCCGAGACCGACCGCTGCTTCGCGCGCGATGAGCGCCGTGACGGGGCCGGAGCCGGATGAAGTGTACTGAAGGATATTCTCGGAGAGCTTATCGAAATACGCGAAAGCCTCGTCCTCGCCCCATTCGTTTACGAGCTGGCGCAGGAACATGTACCCGGTGCTCGAGGTCTTCGGAGAAGGCATCGAGACGAGCCCCTTATACTCCGGTTTTAAGAGGTCAGCGTAGCTCTGCGGTTCTGCCAGACCTTTTTCCGCAAGGACCTTCGTGTTTACGATAACACAGCCGCCGTTCCGGCATTCGGGCGTGTATTTATGGCTTTCCGGAACTATCTCGGGCATGAATTCCGAATAATCGAAATCGGTAAGCTCCGCAAGGTATTCGGAGCATTTTTCAAGATACTGATATTCTTCGGAAACGAGTATATCGGCAGAACATTTATCTTTTTCTTCAATGACTTTGGCGGCTATGACGCTCGTCTTGTTGTATTCGAGAACGATGTTGTATTCCGGGAATTTCTTCTTGCATTCGGAAAGATAATATTCGTTCCTGTAATCCTCGCCGCTCGTCCAGATGACGACCTTCTCCTTTTTCTGACCGCATCCCGCGAACGCCGCGAGCGCTACTGCCAGAAGACATATTAACGCAGTGATCCTTTTGATGTTCTTCATGTTTTTCTCCTTTTTATGTTACACATCATAAGTTTTATCGATAGCTTTCAGTTCTTTGAACGTATCTATTTCGACTATATCGCTGTCGAAGCATTCTCTGACTTCTACCGCGTAGTGTTCTTTTCTGTAAACGAGCGGGACCTGCTCCCAGTATCTTTCCCTGCCGCCCGGGGAATCGTACACGTCCGGTATGTCCGCGGAAAGCTTATGACCGTCCGCTTCGTTCCAGTATGAGATGCCGACCATCTGCCAGCAGTCGACGCCGCCGACCTTCTCGTCAACGATTATACCGTTTCTGACCTCGACGCACCAGTCGTCCGTACGGTCTTTTTTTATCGCCAGAAAATCCGACGTATAGTGATATTTCGTTATGATCTTCGGGTTGGAGATGAGCAGATCCGCCTCGAAGACGTAGGCGTTGGAGAGCATGTATCTCGCGACGAGCGCGGAGCCGATGTTGTTGGCTTCGTTATAAAGCGGGTTTTCGAGGAATTTTATCATCGGATATTTGTAAAGCAGCTGATCGAACTGCTCGGCAAGATATCCGCGGACTATGTAGATCTCGTTGATACCGGCTTCCAGACACGAGTCGATCAGCCTGTCGATTATCCTGACGCCATGCACGCGCACGAGAGGCTTCGGCGTGTTGAAGGTAATCGGAGCGAGACGCGAGCCGAAGCCCGCCGCGATGAAGATCGCGCGCTTCGCTCTGTAAGGCTCAAGCGCTGTAACGCCGGCGTTGGTTATCCTGCCGTCCGCGATATAGCCCGCTTCCGTAAGCTCCTTTACCACTCTGTTTATGGTCCCGAGCGAATGCCCCGTCCCCTTCTCAAGCTCGCGCTGGGTCAAAGCGTCTTTCGCCTCAGCCATTGCGACAAGTATGTCAAACTGTTTTTTCGTCATTTCCATATGTTTGTCTCCGTTTCGGTTCGTTTTTTCAGCGTTCATCACGAAGTTTGAACATTTATTTGCCGTACCACGCCGTATTTACATTGATTTTTTGATATGTCACGTCGATCTGCGTTCCATAAACAAACTTTTACGGCGCTTTATTGAACAACAGTATACGCCTTTTGAACGGAATTGTCAACCCCCGCCGCCGTAATTTCAAATTATCAACACAGATTATTTACATATAAACGTATCTCCCGGCAGCATTCTGAAGCGATCACGCTCCGGCTGTTTTTATGAGACCCATTTTTACGAAAATCGGATACAGATAACTTGCCCCAAAGGTTCCAAGGGTCTTCGGTCCCTTCACAATGCCATCCAATTCGACGACTTTCCCATACGCTTTCATCACGGTTGCTTTCGTGATGTTCTTCTCCTTCCGATCCACGAACATCTCGCCGCCACGAATCTTATATGTGAAGTCCAGACCCCTACTGGTTGTGAATAAGCAGCCTTGCAGATAGATTAGTTCTTGCCAGAGTTTTCTTCTATAGATTTTTCGCCTTCAAGAAAAAACGGATTAAACCTGCTCGAAGTATGTATCTGGTCTATCTTTGTCCAGCAACTCTGATGCCCACATC
>CACWOQ010000060.1 GCA_902762505.1 uncultured Ruminococcus sp.
TGGGGAAGGGGGACCGCTTGCGGTGGATGAGGCGAACGCCATTTTCACCTTTATAAAGTGAATCGCTTGCGGTGGATGAGGCGATCTACCTTGTTCCGGAGCTGCCCCCACAGCCCGGAACGCGATGATCAGGCAGAGCCGGATCATAAAGGCGAAAACAGTCGTTTAAGTTATCAGTTATCAGTTATCAGTTATGAGTTATGAGCGCTCAGCGCGTTTTTCCACACCCCATCAACTTACGGAGTTGATGGAGGGGAAAAAGGGGCTTGGGGGTTTTGAGGGGTGGGAACCCCCAAAAGCGAAAAAGCCGCCGGGCACATCCGGTCGAGCCGCAGTATGAGCGGTACACGGTCATGCTTCTCTTTTATTCCGTCCCCGAAAAGAGCCGTGCGGTATATCCTTTCACGTTATTCCCCGTGACGGTTATCCCGTAGCTGTTGCCGAATGACGCGGAAAAAGTCAGTTCTTCCGTCGGCATCACGTACTGCTCCGGATAGTCGTTTTCGTAATTCGGCGTAAAATACTTCGTCACCACCCTGATACGGACCGACAAAACGGTCGATGAAACGTCTTCGCCGACGCCGTGATCTTCGCGTGTGACCGAGTAGTATATGACGTCGTCCCGCTTTATCATGGAGCGGTCCGCGTTCGACGAGCCGCCGTACGTTTTGCGGCCGTTCATCTCCGTATCTACAAGTATCAGTCCGACGTCCTCTTCAAGATCGAGCGCTATTTTCAGCAGGATCTCATCGTCGCCGGGCTCCGGCGGCGCGTAACGCAGAGCTTCGCAACCGCACAGCACGGCGGCGAGCAAGACCGATAAAAGCGCCCGTATGACGCGTAAGCTTTTGTTTTTCATATGTCTGTCCTCCGCCTTTATTCTAAGGCAATTTTATGAATATTTCAATATTCAGCGTTTAAAGTGTAAACGCCTGTTTTGAAAAAGCGAAAATTTTGTGTTCCGCGTTGACAAACCGGATCGAGTGCATTATAATTAAAAAAAACGCGGAGAAACATATGAGACTTGACGAAATACATCTGCGCGATCCGTTCGTGTACGCCGAGGACGGCGTGTATTATCTTTACGGCACGCGCAGAGGAGAAAAAACGAAACACATACCGTGGCAGGGGCTTGACGTGTATACGTCGACCGATCTGCTTGAATGGAGCGATCCCGTCGAATGCTTTACCCGTCCCGACGACTTTTGGGCGGACAGAGACTTTTTCGCGCCGGAGGTATACCGTTACAAGGGCTTTTACTATATGTTCGCGAGCTTCAGGGCGGGCACGCAGCCGCGCTGCTCACAGATACTGAAAAGCGACAGCCCGAAGGGGCCCTTCCTTCCGTTCACCGACGGGGCGATAACGCCGCCCGGCTGGACGTGTCTTGACGCCACCTTTTTCGTTGACGACAACGGTGATCCGTGGACGGCGTTCTGCCACGAGTGGACGCAGGTCGGCGACGGGACCATCGAGGCGATGAGGCTCACCCCCGATCTTTCCGCTCCTGCCGGAGATCCAGTCACTATACTGCGCGCAGGCGACGCGCCGTGGTCGTACTCCCTCATAGATCCGAGCAGTCGGAATTTCGTGACTGACGGACCGTTTTTCCGCCGCGGCAAAAACGGCAAGCTTTATATGCTCTGGTCAGGCTTCCACGCCGGCCCTCAGTACTGGTATGTTCAGGCGCTTGCGATAAGCGACAGCGGAAACATCCTCGGACCGTGGCGCCACGCCGACAAATTCATATACGACGAGGACGGCGGCCACGGCATGCTGTTCGACGGCTTTGACGGCAAAACCTATCTTATCCTTCACAGCACCAACGTCAACCCGAACGAAAGGCCGCGCCTTTTCGAGATGACCGAGACCGACGACGGGTTTGAGATCGTCCGGCGCGTCGGCTGACCGCGCGGACAACGTGTAAAATCAAAACAGAATAAAATATATACGACTGTTGAAAGGAAACGCAAATGATCAAAAAGATTCTCATGATCGCGGCGGGACTTCTGAGCATTCAGATGTGCTGCGCGTCCTGCGGAAGCGCGGCGCCCGTGTCTTCCGGCACGGAGGGTGTGACCGCGGACAGCACCGTGCCGTCAACGGAAACGGAGCCGGAAACGGAGCCGGAGGAGGAATCGCCGTATCTTATCCCCAAGGCGGCGCGCGTTGATTTTTCAACGTTTTCCCCCGAGATGTTCAAAGCGACGTTCAAAAACGGAGCGGCGGCGACCGCCGGGCTTGCTGAGGACGGTGCGAAATTCACGGCGACCAAGCAGTCGCGCGATCCGTACGTGTTTTTCAGAATAGACAGCATGTACGAGGCGGCGGGATACCCGGCTGACGAAAACGGCTGTCACGTGCCTTTTACCGCGAGCGAAAAAAAGGTCCTCGTTCTCAAGGTCAGCGCCGAATGGGGCGGAGCCTTTGAGATGTTCTACACGACCGGCAAATATACCGAGGTGAAGAACGGCCGCTCGATCATATCCGTATACGGCGGCGATTCCGAATCCTTCGGCGAGCGCACGGACCGTTACGTCATATTCAACGCGACGAGCGGCGTCAAGGGCTGGTCCGGCGCGTTCAACAACGGATTCAGATTCGATTATACGAACTACGCCGAGGAGGGCGACGAATTCCTGCTTAAAAAAATAGCGTTCTGCGCCGATCTTGAAGAGGCGGAGAAGTTCATAGAAGAGGACAGAGGCGTACAGCCGGAGCCGGCGGCGGTCGAGCCGGGATATTACGTATGTCTTTATGAGGACAGGCTCGGCGAGCCGAAGGACAACGTCAAGGGCGAGGTCTACGCTTCGCTTGACGAGGCGAAGGCGGCGTGCGACAAGCAGAAAAAATACGGTTACCGCGTAGCGAATGAAAAAGGCGAGATCGTCTACACGCCGTATACGCTTCTGCAGTGCGATCTGCTGAGAGAGGGGCACTATATAACCGAATACGCACGAAAGACCAAGTTCAAATACGGCGATTCCTGCACGAACCCGGGAATAAACCACCGTCCCCTGCGCACGAGCTGCGACAGGCTCGTCGACTGGATCCTGTACCGGACCGGCTTCACGGATCAGCCGCTCGTTCAGGGCTGCGTGGTGTCGAACCTTGTAACGTGGTGCCGTGACAGCGGATTTGAAAAAATAACGGATAAGTCACAGCTTCAGCCCGGAGACATAATTTTCGTTCGTCCCGACAGGAACGGAGGACCTCAGCACACGTTCATGATCGCGTCCGAGGTCGATAAAAAAGGCAATTCGCTCCGCTACGACCACGGCTCCGACACGCGCATAATGTCGAAACAGCCGTCGACCGAGCTGTTCGACAAGCCCGAGGCTCCGTTCATCTGCGCCTACCGTCCCGTAGTCACCGCGGAAAACAACGTATTCTCGCAAAGATACGGGGTGAAGTGATATGAAAACTATCCTTAAAAGAATTGCCGCCGCTTTGATCGCGGCGACAATGCTGCTCGGCGCCGCCTGCACGGCTGACACGGACGACACGGACGTGACCGGCACGGAAACGGCGGAGACGCCGGAAACCGAGCCGGACGTCACGGTCCCGCGCACCGGTCCGTTCTCCGGCGCGACGGAGCTTTCGTTCAAAGAGCAGGAGCTTACGGTCATCGAAAAGACGTCGGTAGAAGAGCATGAATTCATATCCACCAAGGAATCCGGCTCGATATTCGGCATAGGAGAGGGCAGCGCGAAGGGCAGCGTCATTTCCCTCAACACGAACACCGTCGCCTCCGTGAACATCGGCGTTAAGTTCAACGAAACCGCTCTTGCGAGATACGCCTTCACGCTGAAAGCGTCCGACCCGGACGCCGACTATAACGCCGCGTACTTCGGTCTGAGACTCAGCAACACCGGCGCGGCTCCGAATCACGAAAGCGTACGCGTATGGTTTCTTATGAAGGACACGAAGATCGGCATACGCACCGGAAAGTGGCCCGGCTGCAAAATGGTCGAAGCCCCGGTCGATTTTTCAAAGGGCGTGCACGTTATCTTCGAGGACGATCCCGTGACGAACGTGATCACCGTAAAATATGACGATAACGGCGCCGAAAAGCCTCTTGCAAAGCTCGTTATAAGCGACGGCAAACTCGAATTCTATCTTGAAGGGAGCGAAAAACCGGATATAACGGAAAAGTTGGCAGAGCCCGTCGCCCGGACCGGATATTCGCGTATATGGACGCATCATATGAAGGAAAAAGCGGTTATTTCAAAGCTCAAGATCTCCGGCACCTCCACCTACACGACGACCGTGCCCGTCGATATGCTTAATTCGCGCGACGTGTTCTCCGACACGTGGACAGCCGCGGACGACGCCGGCAGAGTCACGCCCGACGGCGCGGACACGCGCACCGCGACGGACAAAAAGGTCGGTATGTTCTATTTTATGTGGCACAACGCGAAGGAACAGGGACAGTATCCGCTGTACGACCATACCGCCGCGTATCTTGAAGGAGGCGCGGAAGCGGTGTGGAAGCTCATACCGCAGGGCAACATGGGCTTTGCGCACTACTGGGCGCAGCCTTATTTCGGCTATTACAACTCCGACGACGAATGGGTCATACGCAAGCACGGCTATATGCTGAGCGAAGCGGGCGTCGACTTCATCTTCGTCGACGCGACGAACGGCATAATCTACGAGAAGCAGCTCGAGGCGCTGCTCAGAGTATGGAGCAAGATGCGCGCGGAGGGTCAGAACACGCCGCAGATCTGCTTCCATTGCGGCAACGACGACACGAACGCGGCGGCGTCGCTCAACAACCTGTGGAACAACTATTATTCCGTCGGAAAGTACAGCGATCTGTGGTTTTACTGGGACGGAAAGCCGCTCATATTCTACCCCGAATCCCTCGGCAAGAAGTTAAGTACGGAGATGAAGGGCTTCTTCACCGCGCGTCAGAGCTGGGCGAACACGAACGACACGTGGTACACCGCGAAAAACGGCAAGGGCCACTGGGCGTGGGCTGATATGTATCCGCAGAAGCCGGGACTTTCTCCGAAGGGAGAGGTCGAGCAGATGATCGTCATGTGCGGCTTCTGGGCGAACGGCAGCTACGGAACGAACGCGGGCAGAAGCTACACCTACAAAAACGGGATACCGGAGCACGAGGGCGCGTGGGATTTCGGCTACGCGCTGCTCAACACGACCTCCGGTCAGGGACTCGCGTATCAGGAGCAGTTCGATCTCGCAGCCGAGACGGATCCGCCGATCATAATGATAACCGGCTGGAACGAATGGTGGGCGGGCCGCTGGGGCGGCTCCTCCAACAACCCGGCGCAGGGTCAGACGATATGCAACGAATACGTCGTGAACGAGAAGAACCCGAAATTCCAGTGGTATTACGTGGATAACTTCAACACGGAGTATTCGCGCGACCTCGAGCCGATGGCGGGCGGCTTCAACGACAACTACTTCTATCAGACGGTGCAGAACGTCCGCAAATACAAGGGCAGCCGCAATCAGGACGCGGCGTTCGGACAGTGGGCGATCGACATCAAAGGCGACGTCGGTCAGTGGGATATCGTCGGTCCCGAATACCGCGATTACAAAGGCGACACCGTCGCACGCGACCACTTCTCCTACGTCGGCAATTTCAGATATACAAACGACACGGGCAGAAACGACATCGTGACCTGCAAGGTCTCCTCCGACCCCGAAAACCTGTATTTCTTTGCCGAATGCGCGGAGGATATAACGGCGCCCGAGGGCACTTCGTGGATGAACCTTTTCATCGACGCGGACTGCAGCGAAAAGACGGGCTGGTACGGCTTTGACTACGTTATAAACCGCGAAAGAGACGGCGGAAAGGTTTCCGTGCAACGCTTTGTCGGCAATACGTGGCAGACGGAAAAGGCGGGCGAGGCGGAATACGACCTGCGCGGAAGGATCATACAGATAAAGATCCCGAGATCCGTTCTGCCGCTCGGCGAAACGTTTGATTTCAAATGGGCTGACAACTCCGTCGACGACGGCGACGTCATGAAGTTCCTCGACTGCGGCGACGCCGCGCCGAGCGGACGCTTCAAATACCGCTATACGACAACAAAGACAGAAGTCAAGCTCCCGGAATGCCTGAAAAAAGACATGACCGTGCTGAAAGCCGGATCATACTACGCTTTCTCGGACGGCGGGCAGGTCAGACTCGATGAGTCGAGCACGAAAGCCGTTATGCTCGGCAGAGACGGCAAATTCTATATACCGAAGGCGTTCGCCGAATCCGCGCTCGGACTTGACTGCGAAGGCCTTGAAACGTACGACCATTACGGTATAACGTACGTGATGCCGGCTGACGCGCTCAAGGCGGCGGGCAGGACGGTATCGTTCTCGGGCGAAGGACTCGTCGTCATATCGGATCACGAGGTCGACGCCGGCACGATGACGATACTCTACCGCGCGCTCATGTGACAACGGAAAACAAAAAGGCTTATGCTTGTCATAAGCCTTTTTTGACGTGGTTTTACCGTGTCCGCCGCAGGCGCTTTTTCGCCGTCTTATTTATCCGCGGATTTTTCTTTTTGCCGCGGCGTTTTTTCTCCTCCGCCGCCTCCATCACGGCGAGTGCCTCGCCGTCGCGGACGCTTCTTTCGGGGCCGAGCGTGCCGTACATCGTGTTCTCGAAAGAATACAGCATTTCCGCGGTTTTTATAAGCATCTCGTTCTCGCAGTCCTCACCGAACGTCCCGAGCCTTGAGTAGATGTCCTTCGTGATCTCGTATTTGTAATCCTCGAAGCCCTCGCGGCTCGTGTACATGATCTCGGCGAAATATCTGCCCGTCCCGGGGTCGTAAAACGCATACCAGTTGTTTCCCTTTTTCTCGTTTTTCATGCTTTTCCCATCCTTTTCATTACAGCGCCTGTCCACGGTAGCCGCCGCGCCGCGCCGGCGTTACAGCTTTTTGTACCGGAGCAAAAGCGAGCTGCGCGGCTCGTTGAGCGTAAGATCGAGCCCGTTTTCAAGAAGCCGGCTGCCCTTTACCGTGAAGACGCGCCCGGAGTCTTCGTCCGTGAATTCATATTCCGCCTCCGCGTCAAAGCCCTGCGGCTTTGCGTGCAGCACGGAGAATGGGCAGCGTGCGCGCCTGAACGCGAGGATCACGCCGCTCTGATCCGCAGGATCGTGGAACTGCTGTGCGTTCCATGACGTGTTTTCCTTTGAATTCGGTATGAGACTGTAAAAGTCCTCCCCGAAATATCTTCGGACTGATACGTATTCGCTGAAATATTTCCGCGCCCAGTCGAACGGCACGTCCGCGTTTTCGAAATTCCACTCGGGATCGGTGTGCTCCCACGTCCTCACGGCTATACCGCCCGTGTACGCGCTGCGGAAGCTGTACGTGTCGCCTAGGGTCGGACCGTAGCCTATACCGGACCACGGCATCCACCACGCCGCGCACGTGTTCTGCATCTGATTCGCCTCCGGGACGCAGTCCCACATGCACTGATAATCCGATCTCCAGAGAGGCACGGAGCGCGAGAGCATCTCTATGTCGATACGCTGTCCGCCGCCCGCGCAATCGTCGATGAGAAGACGCGGGAACCGCTCGAGCAGGCTGTCCCAGAATTTATAAAGATTGTTTATGTACCTGATCTCCGTGACGCCGCTGCGCCCTTCCTCATCCGTGCGGAGCCAGAAATCGAGCGGCAGTATGTTGAAATCCTGCCTGTACCAGCCGAGCCCCAGCTCTTCTATCACGGCGGACACCTTTTCGATAAGGTCCGAAAGCACCTCGTCGTCGTTGAGCGCGATTATGACGCTGCCGTCCTTGCCGTCGCCGTTTTTGGTCAGGGTCTTCGTCCATTTTTCCACGTCGGAATGGATCCTCTCCGGCTCGAACCACATGAGGAAGTTCTTTCCGTTTTTCTTCAGCAGCTCGGAAAGCCCGCGGTATCTGTCCGGGTGGTAGAATTCGTTTATGCGCCAGGTGCCGACGATCGGCCAGTCCGCCGACTGCGTCGCCGTCGTAACGGAACGCAGAGGCTCGTACCAGCCCGCGTCGATCCAGCAGGTGTCGAGAGGGAGCTTTTCCGAGATTATCCCGTTCCAGCGTCGCACCATTTCGGAGGACGGCACCCCGCCCCAGAAAAGTCCGCTGAACGGCGGCGTCTGCGGCCTTTGCCCCTTGCCTACGGGCGAGATGACGTCTTTTATATATCTTCTGAAGGCGTTGTGGGCTTTGTCCTGCCCGTCGCGGTATTCAAGCACTGTCGCAGACGCTGTACGCAGGTATTCGCCGGGCTTGAGATAAAAGTTTGCGTGCTCGATACCGAAAACGACGCGGCAGCTGTCCTCGTTCCTTATGAAACGCGCCTTCCACTGACCCGTCCAGCCGACGGCGACGAGCACGCCCTTCCCCTTCCGCGTAAGATCGAAAAAGGGAAAGTTTTCAAGAGCGCTCCTGCCGTACGCGCAGTGCGATTCCGTTTCCTGCCCCGCCCACAGGCGCACTTCCTTTGTTGACAGATCGTCCTCTCTGACGTTTGCGCCGGTTGTCTTCACGACCCTGAAAGTCTCCGGCTCCCACGTCGCCTGGCGGTTTTTTCTCGTGACCGGAGGGTCGGGATCGAACGGCACGGTGACGTCGCAGTCGTAAATCTCAGAGATCTGTCCGCTCGGGCTGTCCGTCGGGTTTTTCCAGTAGTTCACCCAGTGGGTGACGCCGTATTCTTCGTGATAGTCCGCGATACATTCGACTCTTACCCCGTCGGCGAGAGTCACGGTAAATCCGTCCGGCGTCTCCTCGATCCTTTTTTCGAGCTTGTCGAACGGCACTCCGTTATAAGAAAATGAAAACGACGGTTTTATCATAGTAGTTTCTCCTTTTTTCGGGCTCCGCCCGTCATCCCGTGATACGCTTTATCAGCCTGTCGTTCATATCCTCAAGATCGAGCAGGACAAGCACGTCACAACAGTTGAAGGCGCGGTCTGTGAAGCCGTTCCGTGATAGTGCCGCGTCAAAGCCCTGCGCCGGCTTTAGCGCCGGTATACGCTTATTTGGAAATATGACCGGGGCGGACGGGCTTCGTGCGTGAAAACCGGCTGCCGCGGATGATCCGTGTTTTTTTCGCCGTATGGCTATACAGCTTTTATGATCAGTTGAAATCAAATGAAAATACGTGAGAATACGGGTCGCCCGTCGTGGACAGCGGTACGAGGGCGATGCTTGACACGGTTTTGTTCACGTCGATCTTTATGAGCCTTTGCCGGTTGCCGCGGACGCTTTGGAACAGCTGCCCGTCGCAGAGAATGTCAAAGTCAGACGTCATCGTGGTCTGAAACCGGAAAGGCTGCATATCGAGCGGACGGTTGCATATCGTAGGGCAGTCTCTGACCTCCGGGATGCCGCCCGTCACCGTCCTGCGGTCGAGATCGCTGTCAAAGACAAGGCGGACGGCTGAAACGAACGACGGTCGGTCGAGCGTGTATTCCACTGTTTCGCCCGGCTTTATGAAACAGCCGTTGTCATCGTCGCCCACGGGACGGTCGATCCCGTTTCTCAGCGCCTCGTATCCGGGCGTCAGGCTCGCCTGACGGCAGAGCGGACTGATATCCCGTTTGATCCCGGGCAGATAACAGTCGTCGTAAAGCAGCGCCTGCTGAAGCCCGCTCATAGGAAGCTCGCCGAACCGCGCCGGATCCATACCGGCGGACGACGCCATCGCCGCCGCGGTCCCCGCCGCCTGTCCGAGCACGGCGCACGTACCCATCACGCGGGATGCCGCCATCGCCGCGTGTGTGGCGGAGATGTTGCGTCCGGCGAACATGAGGTTTGAAACGTTTTCGGAGACGAGACAACCGTAAGGGATGCCGAACGGAGAGGGACAGTAATAATTTTTGTTCGGCTCGCCGCGGTTATCGAACCCGAGCGGAGGATGATCGTCTATGCTCCAGCCGCCGTATGCGACGGTGTCGTCAAACACGCCGCCCGAGGCGACCTCGGGCTGAGTCAGCACGTGGCGTCCTACGTATCTGCGGCTCTCGCGCTTGCCGGGCAGCCATCCCGCGAAATCGAGCTCCCAGGCGCTGTTGTCGGCGGTATCGCGGTTTTTTATGTAGTCCCATACGCCGTATGACAGCGCGACGAGGTCGTCGCGTATCTCCTCACAGTCGCCGAGGCAGTCGCGCGTGCCGCCGAGCTCGAGCCACCAGAAGTTGTTGCCGCGGAAATCCGTCATGCCGCTGTATCTGCCCTGCAGATCCGATCCGTCTATCCGCCGGATGAAGCCGAGCGGGGTGAATTCTACCTTTCCCGCCGTCTGACGCGCCTGTAAAAGACATGAATTGCCCATCGTGCAGCCGTCGGCTTTAAGCGGCGCCGCCTCTTCTCCGAATTCGTCGCGCGCCTCCCTGCCCTGACGGAACTTCGCGGATGAGAAGGTAGATGCGATACAGTCGCCCGAGCAGTCGATGAAGATCTTCGCGCGTACGACGTGAGTCTTATACGTGGTGAGCTGCCACGCGGAAACGCTTACGATGCGGCGGTCCTTTTCCGCGCCGTCAAACACGGAGGCGTTCATGATCGCTGTTATGCCGGTCTCACGGTTGTTTTTACCGCGCGCGCCGAGCGGCCACATCCGGATCTCGCTCGAGGCGTTTCCTCCGAAAACCGGTCTGTCGTGTATCAGAACGACCTTTGCGCCGTGCCTTGCCGCGGCGATCGCCGCGCACATTCCGGATAATCCTCCGCCTATGACGCATACGTCGGCTTCATGCTCTGTTACGCTTTTCATCATTTTCTCCGTTTCCGCGTGATCACCGCGCGGAAGACCGTCCGCGCGTCAATGCTTTGATTTTATTCTACCAACCATATGTGAACAAGTCAAGGTGCGCGAAATATAAAACAAGACCGTGATCCGCCGGGCGCTGCGCCCGACTTTTCACGGTCTTATTGTTTGTTTGTTACGGCTTTGGCTGAGCGCTTCCCGGGACGACCGGAGCGTTCCGGTCATCCCGCGGCGCGGTCTTCAGATCAGACCACTCTTTCGCGCTTTTTCTTTATCAGTACAGCCATGCCGAGTATCGCGGCCAGCATCATGCCGGCAGCGGCGACCACGTTGGCGTCTGCCGTCTGAGGCGGCGGCGGTGTGATCCAGTCGTTTACGATGATGTAATTCTCATCGTCGATCTCCGTGACGTATCCGGGTACGGGTACTTCGCCGAGCGTGTAGACGATCTGTTTGCCGTCCTTGTACTTGTCAAGGCCGTCGAAGCTGAACGTCCAGTCGTTGAGGCTCGTTACCTCTATGCTGCGGATCTGTTCGCCGTCGGCGTACAGTCTCACGGTGATGCTTACGGGTCTGCTGTTGATCGGGTCGATCTCGCCTCTCCAGATCTTGCCGCCCTTGATCTCTATCTTCTCGGGCGTATGAGTGTTGGTGAGCGTCGTTACCGTCGCTTCGCAGACGCTGCCGCTGAGCTCGTAGCCCTCGGGCAGGTCGACTTCGCTCCAGGTGTAGACTATCTCAACGCCTTTTTCATACTTCGACAGATCGGATACCGTCGCGGTCCAGTCGTTGTAGTCGTACAGCTCGACGGTGGCGATCACCGTTTCGCCGTTCATCAGGTTGACAAGGAGTCTGTCGGGACGGATGCCGTCCTGGTTATCGTTGTCATCCCAGATCTTTTTGACTGTCGCTTCGGTCACTTCGGGAGTGTGCGGGTTGATTATCGAGGTGATGACGCCTTCCTTTTCCATACTCTTGAGAGTATAGCCTTCGGGGATCTCTACCTCTACCCAGGTGTACTCGATCTCGGTCACGCCGTCTTTCTCGTACTTCGCGAGATCCTTCACCGTTTCGGTCCAGCCGTTATCGTCGTTCAGGACCACTTCCGCGATCTTTTCCTCGCCCTTCATGAGAGCGATCACAAGGTCGTCGGGTCTGATGCCGTCCTGGTTATCGTTGTCGTCCCAGATCTTTTTGACTGTCGCTTCGGTCACGTCGTATCTGTTGTTGAACACGATATCGGCTGCGTCGCCGGTGCGCTCGACCTTGAGCGTTCCGTCTCCGTTGTCGGACACCGTGATCACGATCTCGCAGACCGTGGTGTCGTAGGTCACCGCGTACAGATCGCCCTTGATCTCTTTTACGGTGTAGGTGTGTTCGCCCACCTGATCAAGCGTGTAGGTAAGATCTGTGAATTTGATCTTGCCGTCCTTGTCGTTGAAGACGGTCTCGAGCAGATTGCCTTCCGCGTCGTAAAGCTCAAATCCGAATTCATTCTCTTTGAGCTCACGTCCG
>CACWOQ010000061.1 GCA_902762505.1 uncultured Ruminococcus sp.
GCGCGAGGTAACGATCCTCCTGGTTGGTCGCGCGGATCTCCCGCATGCTCTCAAGCGTCTCCTGGATATTGTCGGCAACCTCGAGTCCCGCGGCCTTGGCCTCCTTGCTGTAGGTCTCGAAGACCTTGCGCGAACCAAAGAGCAGAGCAAACGCGACCGGGACGCCCCATAGGCACGCCAGCGCGAGACGCCAGTCATAGACCGTCACCATCACCGCGATGATGGCTGTGGAGATGTAGCCACCATAGAGGTAGCCCAGCACGTGGCTCCACACATGCTCGAGGCGGTCGACGTCGCTCATCATGGTCTCGGTCAGCTCCGCGAGGTCACGATGCGAGAAGAACGAGAGCGGGAGCTTGCGAAGGCGCTCGGCGAGGTTGGTGCGCACGAGCCCCACCTCGTCATAGACCAGTGAGTAGGTGTAGTAGTACTGCTGATAGTGGGCTAGGAACGAGACGACGAGGAAAGCGACGACCCCGGCTATGTAGGGCAGGGCTGGCGGCAGGTCCGCACCGTCGACGAGCGTTGCCATGAACCCCTTCATGAGCAGGTAGAGAAGGCCGATACCGCTCATAACGAGGAGGTTGGTCACTACCGTCCAGAAGACGCCCTTCTTGACGTTGGCCTCCCCCGCTTCGGACAGCGCATACTTCTTGCGGAATTTCTCACCAAAGATCATCTCACGCCACCTCCTTCTCGATCTTCCACTGCGCTGCGGTCTGGTAGTCAGCCCACATACGCGCATACAGCCCGTCCTTCGAGACAAGCTCGGTGTGCGACCCTTGCTCGACGACGCGGCCCCCGAATCGTACGGTGACGGCGCGGTCGGTCCTCGGAACAAGCCAGGCTTCGCCCGTGGGGAGCCAGATGTCCGGAAGCTCCGCCTGCTCGCCGTCTATGATCTTCTGACGGAACAGACCGTATTCGTAACAGATGCAGTGACCCGTCACGGCGTATCCCTGCGAGGTGAGCGAGCTCATATAACAAGCCGCGAGCCTTCCGAGGCCGCCGTTGCCGAGCGCGGGATCCGCCTCGGCCTTGATAAACGAATCGAGCGAGAATCCGAGCGACGACAGCGCCTTGTCGTACTGATCGTACAGTCCGAGATTATACAGATTCGCTTTAAGCGACGGTCCTATAAGGAATTCCATGCACATATAATACGCTTTTTTGCTGCCGGACGAGGAGACCTTTTCTTCAAACGAAGCGTTTTTCTTCATCATCGTCTCGCGGATCGTCATAAGCGTCGCTTTATACATCTGATCGTCAAGCGCGTTTTCCGGCTTGGTGGCGAAGTATCTGTCGAGTTTTTCCGTCAATAATTCTTTGATTTTTTCGGGGGTCATTGTGAAACGTGCCTTTCGGATAGGATTTTATCATATAATTCCGCGTATAATGCGGCTGAGGTGTGCCAGGAGAAATCATGCTTCATGATGCTTACGGCGAGCGCCCTGAACGAGTCCCTGTCACGGTACAGACCAAGCGCCTGCCGCAGAACGTAAAGCATATCGCCGCTGTCGGGCGCGGCGAACGTGAATCCGTTGCCGACCTGTTTGCCGTCGACGAAGCGGTAAGGCTTTATCGAGTCGTACAGACCGCCGGTCTCACGTACGACGGGGACCGCGCCGTATCTGCTCGCGATCATCTGAGAAAGCCCGCAAGGCTCGAATCTCGAAGGCATCAGGAAAATATCGGAGGCGGCGTAAATCCTTTTTGACATGAGCTTGTCATATTTGATGAGTGCCGCGACTTTATCCGGATATTTGCGGGAAAGCCATCTGAAGTATTCTTCGTATCTGCTGTCGCCGCAGCCGAGTATCACAAGTTGTACGTCGTCGCAGAGAAGCTCTTCCGCACGGTCCGTCAGCAGATCGAGTCCTTTCTGATCGGTGAGACGGCTGATGACGGATATCATCGGTGTCCCGGCGGAAACAGGCAGTCCGAGCTCTTTTTGAAGAGCTGTTTTATTGTCGGTTTTTCTGTCAATGCTCCGGAACGTATAATTCCTGAAAATTGAATCGTCCGTTTTCGGATCGTAATACGTGTAATCTATCCCGTTGAGTATTCCCGTGAGCTTGCACGAATACATCCTGATGATCGGATCGAGACCTTCTCCGTATTCCGGGGTCTTTATCTCTTCCGCATAGCGCGGGCTTACGGTGACTACGTTGTCGGCGCAGACGACGGCGCCCTTCATAAGGTTGATACAGCCGTTCTGATCCACCGTCGGCGCCCATGAAGGCTCGAGGTCGAACACGTCGCCGGCGATGGCGTGGTCGTACTGACCCTGAAACAGGATGTTGTGGATTGAAAATACCGCTTTGACGTCCCGGAAGCCTTTTTCTGACCCGTGACGCATTTTCAGATAAATAACGGAAAGTGCGGTCTGCCAGTCGTTTGCGTGGAGTATATCGGGATAGTATCCGGACTGAGCCATGAACTCCATGATCGCCGCGCAGAAATAAGCAAATCTTTCGCCGTCGTCAAAATCGCCGTAGAGCGAGCCGCGCTTGAAATAGTACTCGTTGTCAACGAAATAATACGTGACGCCGTCAAGCTCGTATGAATAGATCCCGCAGTACTGATTACGCCAGCTCAGTCTTACGTTGAACTCCGCCGTCTTTTTCATTTTTTCTCTGTATTTCCGGTCTATGGATGAATAAAGCGGCGAGATAACGCAGACCTCTGACGAAGGATCGCGCTTTTTAAGCGCCGCGGGAAGTGAGCCCATAACGTCGGCAAGTCCGCCCGAGGATGAAAACGGCAGTACCTCGGAACCCGCGTAAAGAATTTTCATATGATGTCCTTAAACAATTGAATTTTTCGGAACGTAGAACGGTAGTGATTCGTGACCGGACAGTACGACGTTGTCTTTTATGACTACGTTTTTGTCAAGCACGGCGCAGTTGAGAGAAGCGCCGGCTCCGATAACGGAATCCTGCATTACGATGGAATTTCTGACTACCGCGCCGGAACGCACGGTCACGCCGCGGAATATTATGGAGTTTTCCACGGTGCCGCTTATAACGCAGCCGTCCGCAAGCAGCGAATTTGAAACGAATGAACCGGCTGTGTATCTTGTAGGCGGCGAATTGCGGATCTTTGTATAAACGGGTCTGTTCTTTATTCCGAACAGAGCCTTTCTTACGTCAGGGTCGAGCAGCTGCATGCTGCACGCGAAATACTCTGACAGAGAACCCACGCACGCGAAATATCCTTCATACGAGTATGACATGATCTTGAGTGAATGGAGATTGCGGAGTATTACGTCGGAATTGAACGACGTATATCCGTGCGCCGAAGCGTCGGTGATTATATCCAGCAGACGCTGTCTGCCCATGACCATAATGTTGAGACTGATATCGTGTTCGCCGGTGAGGTCCTTCGGGTAAACGAGAAGATCGTTAACACGTGCGTCTTTGTCGGATCTGATGATGATGTTTTTCGCCGCCTGCTCCGCCGACAACACGGTTTTTTTCGTCGCCAGCGTGATGTCGGCGCCGGTCTTTTTATGAAATTCGATCATGTCGCCGAGGTCTACGTTGCAAATAACGTCGCAGTCGGACAAAACGACGAGCTCTTCCTTGCGGCGGGATATATAAACCGTCGCTGATTTGAGAGATTCGAGTCTCGTTGGCGCAGTCGACTGTCTGCTGTTCTGGGCGAAAGCGGTGAAATTCGGCGGTATGAGCTTGACGCCGCCCGCGCGTGACGCAAGGTCCCAGTCCTTGCCCGTGCCTATATGGTCGGTAAGCGACTGATAGTTTTCCTGAGTTATAATGCCTACGCTCGTAACTCCGGAGTTGACCATGTTGGAAAGCGTGAAATCGATGAATCTGTATCTGCAGCCGTACGGTACCGAAGCCGTGGTACGAAGGCGCGTAAGCTCGGGGATGTTGCTGTCATGAACGTTTGAAAAAATGATCCCGGTCACAGACATTTCATTTTACCTCCTTTGACAGGTCGCTGCTCATGGTCCCGGCGGGGACCTTGACCCCGTCGTCCACGGTCATATCGGCGCCGAGCAGGGTAATGGCGGAGCCTTCCGAAACTGGCGCGCCTATGACGCAGTTTTTGCCGACCTTTATTCGGCAGTCGAGTATGGAATGATCGACGGTCGCCCCTTCGGATATCTCGGTCTCCTCAAAGATCACGGAATCCGACACAACGGCGCCGGCGCCTACCTTGACGCCGCCGAACAGAACGGAGTTTATGACGGTGCCGTATATTTCACAGCCTTCGGTTATGAGAGAGTTCTCGACTTTGCCGTCCCTGCCGATGAAATGCGGCGGACGCGTGGCGTTTCTTGAAAAGATCCGCCTCTCGGGCGTGCGCAGATCAAGCGCGGGGTGCTCGCCGATCAGATCCATGTTTGCTTCCCACAGGCTTTGAACGGTACCGACGTCCTTCCAGTAGCCGGTAAAAGGATAGGCGTACATTTTCGCGCCGGACGCAAGCATTGCGGGTATCACGTTTTTGCCGAAATCGTTGGCGGACGAGGGATTCGCATCGTCCTCGGCGAGGTACTTTTTGAGTACTCCCGTTCCGAATATGTATATGCCCATCGACGCCTTCGTGCTCTTCGGTACGGGCGGTTTTTCTTCAAATTCGTATATCTTGCCGTCAGGCTCCGTGTTCATAATACCGAATCTTGACGCTTCGGCTAACGGAACGTCGATGACGGCGATGGTGCAGTCGGCCCCCTTTTCGCGGTGATATCTGAGCATATCCGAATAATCCATTTTGTAGATATGGTCGCCCGAAAGGATGAGAACGTAATCGGGATCATATCTTTCAACGAAACCGAGATTCTGATAGATCGCGTTAGCGGTGCCCCTGTACCAGTATGCTCCGTTGCTGCGCTGGTACGGCGGCAGAAGCTTGACGCCGCCGTATGTCTTGTCAAGGTCCCACGGCTGTCCGTTTCCGATATATTCGTTGAGAACGTATGGCTGATACTGTGTGAGCACGCCGACGGTGTCGATACCGGAATTCACACAGTTGGAGAGGGTAAAGTCGATGATCCTGTACTTTCCGCCGAACGGTACCGCGGGCTTCGCGGTTTTCTCGGTCAGATTGTACAGTCTGCTGCCCTGACCGCCCGCAAGCAGCATGGCAACGCATTCTTTCTTTTGCAGCATATCCGAACCTCCGAATTTATTTTAATGGTCTCATTGTTTCACATTTAAGAATAACGCCCGAAAGCGGCGGGAGGGAAATATCTATGCTGGCGGGGAATCCGTCAGCCGGAAGCTTTTTTGAAGGGACGGCTGAGAAATTGAAAGCGCACAAAACGAACGAACCGTCCCCCGCGTATCTTAAAAATACGGATACGTTTTTGTCGGCTTCGTCGGCTTTTACCCATTTGAAGCCGTCCCAGGAAAGGTCGCGCTCCCAGAGAGCTTTCGTATCGAGGTAAAAATGGTTGAGCGCGGCGGTGTATCGGAGCATATCGGCGTGTCTGTCGTACGACGTCATGAACCATTCAAGAGACGACGTGCAGTCCCATTCACGGAACTGTCCGTATTCGCTGCCCATGAACAGCAGTTTTTTTCCGGGGTGACACATCATATACGCGAGGAAACACCGCATACCGTCAAATTTCATTTCGTACGAGCCGTACATTTTGTCAAGCAGAGATTTCTTTCCGTGGACTACTTCGTCATGCGAGATCGCGAGTATGTAGTTTTCGGAAAAGGAATACATAAGCGAAAACGTAAGGCACTTATGCTCGCTTTTGCGGAATACGGGATCTGTCCCGACGTATTTCATCATGTCGTTCATGAAGCCCATGTTCCACTTGAAGCTGAAGCCGAGACCGCCCATGTAGACAGGCTTCGTAACCATCGGCCAGGAGGATGATTCCTCGGCGATCATCAGAACGTCGCCGTATCGCTCGAAGACTGCGCAGTTCAGTTTTTTGAAAAACGCTATCGCCTCGTAATTCTTGTTTGAACCGTCGGGCGCGGGTATCCATTCGCCGGGGCGCCTGTCAAAATCGAGGTAAAGCATGGATGCCACGGCGTCGACGCGCAGCCCGTCGATATGATAGACGTCGAGCCAGTAAAGCGCGTTTGATATAAGGAAGGACTGCACCTCCTCACGCCCGACGTCGAAGTACCTCGTTCCCCAAACCTTGTGTTCTTTTCTGTCCTCGCCCTGATATTCATAACAGGGACCGCCGTCAAATTCGGTGAGACCGTGCTCGTCCTTTGAAAAGTGAGCCGGGACCCAGTCGAGAAGAACGCCGATTCCGTAAGAATGAAGCCTGTTTACGAAATACATGAAGTCCTCCGGCGTGCCGAAACGTGAGGTCGGGGCATAAAAGCCGCAGATCTGATATCCCCAGCTTTCGTCAAGCGGATGCTCCGCAACGGGAAGCAGCTCTATATGAGTGTATCCCATGCGTTTGACGTACGGACCGAGCCTGTCCGCCAGCTCGCGGTAGTTGAGATAACCGCCGTCTGCCGAGCGCATGAACGAACCGAGATGGACTTCGTAAATGTTGATCGGGGTAGAGTAAGCGGGAGTCGATCCGGAAGGATACATCGCTTTTTTGCGCGAGGAAAGCCAGCCGCCGTCTGTCCAGTTGAACTGCGGAAGCTCGTACAGAAACGACGCCGTCTCCTTGTGAGTCCCGTCGTAAAACGCATACGGGTCGGCTTTGAATACCGCTTTGCCTTTGTTTATGAGGAGGTATTTATATTTTATCTCGTCGCTGTTTTTGAAGTCGAGACGGATCTTCGCCTCCCAAAGACCTTTTTCCGTTATTTTTTTCATCGGAGCGGATTCGCTCCAGCCGTTGAAATCGCCGGTAACGAATACGGCGTCGGCGTTCGGCGCCCAGGTCCTGAAAACCGTATAAGCCCTGCCTTTACCGTCGGTTTGCCTGTGTGCGCCGAGATATTCGTAAGCTTTGAAGTACGTGCCCTGATGGAACAGATACCTCTCGTTTTTATCAGTCATATCATAATCCTTTTATTTGATTCTACTATTATATACCATCAGTTTTGATATTTCAATATCTTTCTGTAAGATTTTATAAAAATCTCCCATAATAGATTCGTTTACATTTTTTCAGTAGAAAAGTCAATACGTTTCGTGTAATATAAAGAGGATTAAAGTTAATAAGAGGTCAGTATTATGATAAAAATAGCGCCATCGATCCTTTCAGCCGATTTTTCAAGGCTCGGCGAACACATACTTGAAACAAAAAAGGCGGGAGCCGAATATCTTCATATAGACGTTATGGACGGTATTTTCGTTCCGAACATTTCCTTCGGCGCGCCTGTCTACAAATGCATAAGAAAAATGACGGATCAGTTCTTTGACGTTCATCTCATGATCGTGGATCCCATACGCTACGTTGACGATTTCGTCAAAGCCGGCGCGGACAATATCACGATCCATCACGAGGCGTGCGCCGATCAGATAGAAACGCTGAAATACATCAAAAGCAAGGGCGTGAAGGCTTCCGTCTCCGTCAAGCCCAAGACCGATCCGCACGTTCTGAAAGAGTATCTCCCTTATATCGATATGATACTTATTATGTCCGTTGAGCCGGGCTTCGGCGGTCAGTCGTTCATCCCGTCCGCAATAGAGAGCACGCGCGTCGCTTATGAGCTAGTCAGGGATTCCGGGAGAAACATAGATATTGAAGTCGACGGCGGGATCAGCGCGAAAAACGTTGACCTCGTAACCTCGGTCGGCGCAAACGTGATAGTAGCCGGTTCCGCCGTTTTCGGCGCGCCGGATATGGCGGAAGCTATTGCTCAGATAAGAGCCGCCGGCGACGCCGCGTATAAAACCAAAATCTGAATCTGACATACGGAGGCGGTCATGAAAAAAGCCGCTGCCGCCGTGATGGCGGCTGTTATGATCATATTTTTCAATATCGGCGCGCACGCATTGATACAGTATCCTCCGAAGGATCCCGTCATCACCGCGGAGGTGATGCGCTCGGACTCTGCGCCCATGATCGACGGCACGGTTTCCGACGGCGAATACGCGAAGCTGTCAGTTCCCACAACCTCGTTTTCGTACGTTGTAGCTTCAGAATCGGACTGGAGCAGAGTCCGTGACACGGTCATTTCAGCGTACGCCGCCGTCTGCGGAGACGATTTTTACCTCGCAGTAGAAGTCCCGATGGCGGAGGAATACGTTAAAACCGATTGCCGGGACCGTCTTATGTGGGCGCAGACCTGTCTTCTTGTCGCCGTCGCGCCGAAGGGCTCCGCCGGCAGATCCGCACTCGAATTCGGTATAAGACCCGGAGACTCATACGTATTTCATTTGTATGACGGTATCGGATTCGATCCGGAGGGGCGGTATGAAGCCGTATATTCGGACGGAGTTCTTACATATGAGTTGTCCGTGCCGATGCAGGCGTTCGGCGCCGAAGGAGACGACGGGTTCCTTTTATGCTTCAGCGCGTCGGTCGGAGATTTTTACGACGGAGAGAAGACCGCTTACATTCAGTACGGAAAAGGGATATCCGGCTTTTCCACGCCTGACGACGCGGACGCGGGAAAGGACGCGTCCCTGTTCCCGAAGGTCATAATAAAAGATCCGGGCAGCTCCTCCGTCGCCGATGAAACGACGGCGCAGACTGTTGCGCCGGATACTTCGGTTGACGTAACCGCGGCAGTCGTGCTTTCGGTACTATTGATGTCGCTTTCGATGATCGTTTTCCGTTTGCTTACGCGAAAAAAAGTCATATGAGGAAAAACAGCGGTCGCTCCGCTGTTTTTTTTGCCTTTTTTTCCGAAAGGTATTGACAACGTAACATTGTTATGCTATAATGCGACCGTAACAATGTTACGGAGGTGGTCGAATGAACGAAAACGATATGATATCGAAAAAAGACCTGCTTGAAAAATACGGCATTTCGTACGGAACGCTCTACCGTTGGAAAAGGATGGGACTCATCCCGGACGAATGGTTCGTAAAAACCGCGTCGCCGACGGGTCAGCAGACGTTCTTTCCGAGACGGCTGATATGCGAAAGAGTTGAGCTGATACAAAGCACGAAAGACGATCTCGGTCTTTCATCTCTTGCCGCCGGTTTTGCGGGAGAAGAGAAAAATGAAGAGTATCTTGTAGTCGCAACGGATTTCGGAGAGCAAAAATTCAAGCTGAATGAAGTGATCAACGTAAAAGTAATAAGCGCGCACGAAACTAAAGTTATGTTATGGAGGAGAAAAAAATGAATATATCGGGCAGCGGAGTCATCAAATCAAATATATATGACGAAGAAATAAACATATCCGGCAGCGGAAGGATAGAGGGCGATATCAGATGTATCTCGCTTCACGCGTCAGGCTCGGTATCCGCTTCGGGAAATGTCGAGTGCACGGGCGGGATACATATATCCGGCTCCGGCAAATTCGAAGGTAACGTCTCATGCTCTGACATGCACGTCTCCGGCTCGGTTTTCTCCGCGGACCTTACGGCGAAAAACGATATCAGAATATCCGGCACGTGCCGTACGACGGGCGATATCAGATCAAAAGAGATCAGAGTGTCGGGCGGAATATACACGGACGGCGCCGTAAAATGCGACACCGTGGAGATCTCGGGTAAAGCGGAATGCGGGTCGCTTGACGCGGAACATTTTGCAAGCTCCGGTCAGTTCAGGATCTGCGGTCTTCTCAACGTCGGGACTGCGGATATAAAGCTTACGCGTGGCAGAGACGTAAGCACGGCGGGAAGCATCGGCGGAACGAACATCAGAGTGGAAAAGGGAAACGACGGCGTTACAGTGCTGTTCGGTATCTTCAACAGAGGAAAACACGGCACTCTGACCGTCGCCGAAAGCATAGAGGGCGACGATATTTATCTTGAAAACACGGTTTGTCCTCTCGTCATCGGCAAAAACGTTACGGTGGGCGAAGGCTGCAGAATTGAGAAAATACAGTATTCGGACAACTACGTCATAAAAGGCGACGCGTATGTTGCGGCAGCTGAGAAAATATGAATTAACGCGTGTTTTCCGGAGTTTTATGTTGACAACGGTATAAGTTTTTGATATAATTAACACCGTCTGATCGAAAGGAGGTGAGCGCATGATAGAGATAAGCAAGTATAAAACAGAGATTGACGGCGCGCTTCTGTCGCACGGGATCGATAAAAACGATATAATCCTTTTCGCCTGCTCGGATCTTGACAGGGAACAGATGAGATGCGACAGCTGTCTGCTGCTCACCGAAAAGAAGCTTTTTGTTCTGGAGGGAGTCACCTCCGTTTCTGGAAAGCCCGGCAAAAACGTCAAAAAAAGCTTTCACGAATCGGGATTCGCGGAATTCGAATTGTCCGGGCTGTCGGATCTTTCGATCGACGAACTCGTTTCCTCCGCAATGCTTACGGCAAAATACAACGGGAAACCGGCGCTCATTGCCTTTATGACGAAAACAGCGCAGAAGGATATCGGACTTTTTGTAAAATATGCGTCAAAACAGCTCAAGGGCGAGCCTCTGACCGTAGACGAAGAAGATTTCCGTGACGACAGATTCTGTCCGAAGTGCGGCAGGCGATATCCCGACGAAGACAGGAAGATATGCCCGCACTGCATGGAAAAATCAAAGCTTTATAAAAGGTTTTTTGAATTCTCAAAGTCGTATAAGAAGCAGATGATCACGGTACTCGGCTGCCTTGCGGCGCTCAGCGCTCTCGGCGTCGTGTCGCCGTACGTTTCAACGTCTTTCTTTTACGATAAAGTCCTCGGCGAACAAAGCGCGTGGTACGGGAAACTCCTTTCCGTACTGCTGCTCGTCATACTGCTGCGTGTCGCGTCAGCCGCCGTCAATTCCGTATCCGGTATCATATCCGCGCGTGTTTCCGGTATGGTCACGTACGATCTGAAGAAAACGATATTTTCATCTATCCAGCGTCTTTCGCTTTCGTTTTTCACGGCAAGGCAGACAGGCGGTCTGATGAATCAGATAAACAACGATTCAAATACGATTTACTGGTTCTTCTGCGTGGGTGTGCCTCAGTTTTTGAAGAACGCTGTGCAGATGATCGCGGTCTTCATAATAATGTTCATCATGAATCCGCTGCTCGCCGCCTGCAGCCTCGTGATCATTCCATTGTTCACGTTTATTATTTACAGGATCTACAGGAGGATGATCACCCTTCATTCGATAACGTATGCGAGCTCGCGTGCGATGAGCAGCGCGTTATCCGACAACCTCTCGGGATTTCGCGTCGTAAAAGCGTTCTCGCGTGAAAAAGCGGAGACCGAAAGGTTCAATAAAACGTCAGCGCGTCTCGCAAAAGACAGCAGAAACGTCACAATGTATTCCAACACCTCTTTCCCGTTCGCCTCGTTCCTGCTTTATCTGTCAACCGCAGTCATCTGGCTGATCGGCGGCGTCATGGTAATGACCGGGCGCGGCGGTATGACTTACGGTACGCTGATGGCTTTTCTTGCGTACGTATCGATGATGAACGAGCCGATAGATATGTTCGTTGACATGATATACTGGTTCTCTGACTGCACGAATTCCGCGCAGAGACTTTTCGAGATCGCGGACGCGGAGCCCGACGTAAGAGAAAAAGAAAACGCCGTGACACTCGGTGAGATAAAAGGTCACGTCAGATTTGAAAACGTTGAGTTTTCATATATCAAGGGAAAGAAAGTAATAGACGGGATTTCTTTTGACGTCGAAGCGGGACGCTGTCTCGGTATTGTCGGACACAGCGGAGCAGGAAAGAGCACAATTGCCAATCTGCTGATGCGATTGTACGATCCGGACGCCGGCAGGATAATGATCGACGGGGTCGATATAAGAGATCTTTCTTTTGATGAGCTGAGACACAACGTCGGGATCGTCTCACAGGAGACGTATCTGTTTGTCGGTACCATTGCGGACAATATAAGATACGCGCGCCCGGACGCAACGCTTGAAGACGTTGTGAACGCCGCAAAGATCGCCGGCGCACACGACTTCATAGTCAAGCTGCCGGACGGATACGATACGAAAATAGGCTTCGGATACAAGGATCTGTCGGGCGGAGAAAGACAACGCGTTTCCATAGCCCGCGCGATCCTTCTCGACCCGAAGATACTTATCCTCGATGAAGCTACCGCCGCAATGGATACGCAGACGGAAAGAAGGATACAGGAAGCGCTTACGCTTCTGTCCGAAGGCAGGACCACGATAATGATCGCCCACAGGCTTTCGACCCTGCGGGACGCGGACAGCCTGATCGTCATAGAAAACGGAAAAATGCCGGAGAGCGGCAGCCACGACGAGCTGATACGAAAGAAAGGCATTTATTATAACCTGTACAAGCTTCAGCTCGAGGCGCTTAAAAATATAGGAGTGGAGGAATGACGTTATGAACAACGGGACAGCGCTGAAAGACGTCGTTGTGACAGAATACATAAACGATAAAAACGCCGTGTTTTCCGAGCATGACGGAATGCTTTCGATGAAGCTTATTTCATCTGACGGCGATAAAGACTATGACAGAGTGTTCCTTCACAGATGCTTTCCGCATGAGCTTGAGGACGGTTATATATCCGTACTTGACCGAGAACAGAACGAGATCTGTATGATAAGATCTCTTTCTGATTTTTCCGATGACGTGCGGAAGATGCTTGAAAGGGAACTGAAACGCAGATACAGAGTATCCGTCGTCAAAAGGATAAAATCGGTAAACGAGCGTTACGGATATTCATACTGGAAGATAGAGGACGAAAACGGCGCGTGTGAATTCACCGTACGCGACACTTACAGAAGCATAACGAAAATAAGCTCCGACAGGATCTATATCACCGACGTTGACGGAAACAGATACGAGATCCCGTCTCTTGAAGCGCTTGACAGAAAAAGCTTTCGAAAGATAGAGCTGTTTCTCTGACGGAGAGGATAATGAAAGAAAAGATACTTACGCAGGATCAGCGGAAACGGGCGCTGCTCGACAGATTGCCGCGTGAAGGCGTTGAAGGCGACGTGATAACGGCGTTTGAATACGATACCGGCGCCGACGGCGGAAAAGCCGACGGGGCTGTTATCGTCACGGACAAAAACGTCGCCGTATATCTTGACGGCAAGCTGATAAAGCTGTTTTCCGTTTGCGGAACGGACAAATTCGAGTTCCGCAGGTTCGTCGGCGTTTCGGAGATCACAGCGTTTGATAAAGACGGAGAGCATCTCGTTTGCCGCGCCTCGGATACTTACCGCGAGGTTTTGTCGAAAAACGTAAAACGCCTGCAAAGGCTGAAGGAAACGGGCACGTACAAGGACGACGCGGAGCTGCGTATCGGCGCGGTGTGCCCGAAATGCGGGAGAAGACTTAATTCAAATATGACGGTATGCGTAAAATGCGCGGATAAAAGATCCATGTTCAAAAGGATCCTTAAAATGGCGTCTCCGTATAAATGGTATCTGATGCTGTCCGTGCTGCTGTTTTTCGCCGGCTTTGCCGTCAGCCTTCTCGGACCTTACGTAAACAAGCTCTTAGTTGACGGTTATATCGACTCGGCGGAAGCCAAAGCGGCAGTCTCATCCGGCGACCGCAGCGTTTTTACCGGCTTTGCGCTCACCGTCGGTCTTATGGTGCTTCTGACTTTTTTGTCTTACCTTTTCGGATCGCTGCGAAATCTTTCGATCATGAAAGCGGGAACGGGCTTCATAGTCGATCTGAGAAAGCTCGTGTTCGAGCAGATTCAGAAAATGTCTGTCAGAACTCTGAGCCGACGCACCTCGGGCGAGCTGATGCGACGCGTTACCGGCGATACCGCGCAGATTGAAAACTTTGTCACAGGTCAGCTGCCGAACATAGTTCAGCAGGCGGTCCTTCTCGTCGCCGTCGGAGTGATACTGTTTATTTACGACCCGTTTCTTGCTTTCCTTATACTCATCCCCGTGCCGGTATGTATATACGCCATATGGCTTTGCAATGAGTTTTTCAGAAGGATCTATTCAAGGCAATGGGAAGCGGAATCACGCTCCGGCTCGGTATTATATGACATTTTTTCAGGAATACGCGTAGTCAAGGCGCACAGGACGGAGAAAAAGGAGCTTGAAAGATTCGATCGTGCGATAACCGAGGAACGCGATATAGCGATCAAAAACGAAGCTTTGTTCAACATTGTCGACCCCGTTTTCACGTTCGTCCTGAACATAGGAAGCCTGCTTCTCATGTATTATACCGGATCGCGTATCCTCGGCAGGACCATGACTCTCGGCGACGCCGCGATGCTTTCATCGTACGTCACGCTGATATACGGTCCGATAGACTGGCTTGCGTATCTGCCGCGTCTGCTTACGAGATCCGTAACGTCTCTTGTCAAAATTTTTGACGTGCTTGACGAAAAACAGGATATAAAGGACGCGGAAAACGCAGCGGAGCCCGTCATAGAAGGAAATATAGAGATTAAAGATCTCACCTTCGGTTACGATGACGGCGGCGACGTTCTGAAAGGAGTGGATCTTTCCGTCAAAAAAGGCGAGATGGTCGGTATCGTCGGAAGATCCGGCGCCGGAAAGTCGACGCTTATAAATCTGATAATGCGTATGTACGATCCGGACGGCGGAAGCATAACCGTTGACGGGTACGATCTGTCTCAGATAAGTCAGAGTTGTCTGCGTTCGCAGATCGGTGTCGTCCTTCAGGAAACGTTTCTGTTCAAGGGAACCGTTTACGACAATATCGCGTACGCAAAGCCGGGATGCGATAAGGAAACCGTCATCGCCGCGTCAAAAGCGGCTGGCGCCCATCAGTTCATCGTAAAGCTTCCGGACGGTTATGACACGGTCATAGGCGAGAACGGACACACCTTGTCGGGCGGAGAACGGCAGAGGATATCCATCGCACGCGCGCTTCTGCACGATCCGAAGATCCTGATCCTTGACGAGGCGACGGCATCGCTTGACACGGAGACTGAAAAGAATATACAGGATACGCTTCAGAAGCTTACGCGCGACAGGACGACGATAGCGATCGCCCACCGTTTATCAACGCTGAGAAACGCGACGTTTTTAGCGGTACTTGATCAGGGCAGGATCGCGGAATGCGGAAGCCACGACGAGCTTATGCGAAAGAAGGGCATTTATTACGGCCTTGTCATGGCGCAGAGACAGATGTCCCGCATAGGAAAAAAGTCAGATACCGCCGCTTCATAAAAATATTTTGCAAATCTATTGCATTTTTCATAAAAATGTGATATAATCCCCATATCTGCTATGATGAAGACAGTAGCGTATACAATGATCGACAAAAGCGAGCCGGGTACGGTGTGAGCCGGCTGCCGACCGTATGCGTGAAGATCACTTCGGAGCAGCGCACCGAAAGGCAACGAGTAGACTGCGCCGTGTCCTCCGCGTAAAGGAGGGGGCATATGTTTGTATGTTTTTATAATACAGTATAACTATGCTCTCGTGATACGGGAGCATTTGTATTTTAAGGAGACGTTATGTATAACAAGGTCGACACATCGCTGGATTTCGTTTCCCGTGAAAAAGCCGTTAAGGACTTCTGGGAAAAGAACGGAATATTCGAAAAGAGCATGAAGCTGCGCGAGGGCGCCGCGGATTACACGTTCTATGACGGACCTCCCACGGCAAACGGCAAGCCGCACATAGGACACGTTCTTACCCGCGTTATAAAAGATATGATCCCGCGTTACAGAACGATGAAGGGGTATCACGTACTGCGTAAAGCCGGATGGGATACTCACGGTCTGCCCGTCGAGATCGAAGTAGAAAAGATGCTCGGGTTAAACGGAAAGGATCAGATCGAGCAGTACGGTCTCGAACCGTTCATAACGAAATGCAAGGAATCCGTATGGAAATACAAAGGAATGTGGGAGGATTTCTCCGGAACAGTCGGCTACTGGGTCGATATGGATCATCCCTACATCACCTATGACAACGACTATATCGAGTCCGAATGGTGGGCTCTTAAAGAAATATGGAACAAGGGGCTGCTGTACAAAGGCTTCAAGATAGTCCCGTACTGCCCGCGCTGCGGCACGCCGCTTTCGTCAGCCGAGGTATCGCAGGGTTATAAGACCGTCAAGGAGCGTTCAGCTGTCGTGCGCTTCAAATGCGCCGACGAGGATTCGTATTTCCTTGCCTGGACGACGACTCCGTGGACTCTTCCGTCAAACGTCGCACTCTGCGTAAATCCCGAGGATACTTACGTCAAGGTTAAATGTGTCGACGGATATACGTATTATATGGCTGAAGCGCTGCTTGATACGGTGCTCGGAAAGCTTTCCGAAAACGGTGAAAAGCCGTATGAAATAATCGGCAGATTTATCGGAAAAGAGCTTGAATATAAAGAGTACGTGCCTCTGTTCGACTGCTCGAAAAAGGTGGCGGACAAACAGGGCAAAAAAGGATTCTATATAACCTGCGACGATTACGTCACCATGTCGGACGGTACCGGAATCGTTCATATCGCCCCAGCGTTCGGTGAAGATGACGCGAACGTCGGAAGGATATACGATCTGCCGTTCGTTCAGCTTGTCAACGGCAAGGGTGAAATGTGTGACGGTGCGCCCTGCGAGGGTATGTTCGTAAAGAAAGCCGATCCTGAGATAATAAAACAGCTCAAGGAAGAAGGCAAGCTGTTCGACGCGCCGAAGTTCGAGCATGAGTATCCTCATTGCTGGCGCTGCGACACGCCGCTGATCTACTACGCGAGAGAATCCTGGTATATAAAAGAGACCGCCGTACGCGACGATCTGTTGAAGAATAACGACACGGTGAACTGGATCCCGGAATCGATCGGCAAGGGACGTTTCGGAAACTGGCTCGAAAACATTCAGGACTGGGCGATATCGAGAAACAGATACTGGGGCACGCCTCTTAACATCTGGGAATGTGAATGCGGACACCGTGAATGCGTCGGAAGCAGGGAGGAGCTTGCAAAGCTCAGCGGCAATCCCGACGACGCGAAGGTCGAGCTTCACAGACCTTATATCGACGCCGTGACGATGAAATGCCCGGATTGCGGCAAAGTCATGCACAGAGTGCCCGAGGTCATAGACTGCTGGTTCGACTCCGGCGCCATGCCTTTCGCACAATGGCATTATCCCTTTGAAAACAAGGAGCTTTTCAAAACTCAGTTCCCGGCTGACTTCATATCCGAGGCGATAGACCAGACGAGAGGCTGGTTCCATTCGCTGATGGCAGAGTCGACTCTTCTGTTCAACAAGAGCCCGTATAAGAACGTTATCGTTCTCGGACACGTTCAGGACGAAAACGGTCAGAAAATGTCGAAATCCAAGGGCAACGCGGTAGATCCTTTCGAAGCGCT
>CACWOQ010000062.1 GCA_902762505.1 uncultured Ruminococcus sp.
CCGCGCCCCATCAACTTACAGAGTTGATGGAGGGGGTAAGAGGGGGTCAGGGGGAGTTTTGAGGGGTGGGACTCCCCCGGCGATGAAGCCGCAGAGCAGGTACGGTCGGGCCGTTGCGTCTCGTCATCCCGAGCGCAGCGAAGGATCTCATTCAATCACCGTCGCACAAAAATCAAGCCCGCCGCGCGAACCGCGTTCCGGGGCTGCCCCCCACAGCCCGGAACGCGATGATCCGGCAAAGCCGGATCATGAAATCATTGTTCATTTTCCGCGCCCCGTCAACACCAGTCCACAACAGTATAAAACTCAAGTTATTCTCTTTTGCAAGTCAAGTAGTATGCATAAAAATCAGACAATCCGGAGTAAAGAGTATAACTATACTTTATTATTTCGGTTTTTTCATCTGATAGATATTTGATTATAATAACTCTATCGGGATTTCCTCTTGTAAGCATAGGGTTATTAATTGTATTTTCTATCGAAACAACATGTTCCCATGATATAAAGAATTGTTTTTTCAGGATATTACTGACAGTAATACCAGAATCATCGTAAAACAACTTATTATTTACAAAAGAAAAAATGCAGAATATAAAAAATACAGTTGTTATTATCAATGCTTGATAAAATGTAGTTATTACTAAATAAACGTCTAATATCACAATTATCAATACAGTTATTATTAAGCATTTTAGCTTTTGGTGGACTTGTCGTTTACTATTAGCAGACATTTATTTTCTGGATTGGTTACTTTTTTGTAAGAGGGTAACGCAGCAACCGTATGCATTACCGACTTGTGTGAAACTTGCTTGCTTTACCGGCTGAAAAAGACTTCACACGTATCTTTTTCAGCGGTATTTTGCCTTTTTCCGTTCCGCTCCGCTGCACTTCAAAAGGCAAAATATCGCTCCGCCGCCGTTTTCTGCCCGCGCTGTGCGCGAGCCGGTAATCTACCGGACTCATATACCCGAGACTGCTGTGCAGACGTTTTCTGTTGTAAAACAGTTCGATATATCTGAAAACGTCGGTCTTTACCTCTTCTATTGTATCATATTTTCTCCGGTATGTCAACTTCTTCTTTCTTCTTTATTCTTTATTCTTTAAACTTTAAAAGCCCCGACTTACGTCGGGGGAGGCGAGAAAGGCGCAGCGGTCGAATAAGTCGAGCGCAGGCGCGGCAGCGCCGCGAAGACTTCCCCTGGGTTCCGCAAGCGGGGATTCAATCAGGCTCCGTAAAACTTCATCCGGAGACTCACGCCCCATCAATTCACGAAATTGATGGAGGGGAAGAGGGGGTTTGGGGGTTTTGAGGGGTGGGACCCCCAAGGCGAACGGGGAGCAGAGCACGAACGGTCGAGCCGCCGAGTCCGGTCATCCCGAGCGAAGCGAAGGATCTCCTTCGATCATTGTCAGACGGCAAACATATCCGCCGTTTTTTTATTTTCCGATCCTGCGTATCAGTTTTTTCACGTGCGGCATCGGTATCGCGGTGACGACGATTATCCCGAGCACTATCGCCAGTGCGAGCTTCAGCGTCAGAAAACCGTACTGACCGGCTGCCGCCGTGTCGTTCGTTACGAAATAGTATGCCGTGTAGTATATCGCGGATCCCGGTGCGAGCGTTATTATCCCGGGTATCAGCAGTACGGCGACCGGGCATTTGCGCACTACCGCGAGGATACGCGACAAAAACACTATCGCGCACGTTCCCATGAACGTCGCGGCGACGGAGCCGAGCGACGGTGTGATAAGGATATACAGCATCCAGCTGACGACGCCGAGCAGTGAACAGAACACTATATGACGGCGCGGTATGTCGAATACTATACTGAAGCCCGCCGTTGCGACGAGCGAAAAGACAAGATGGAGTATTATCTCGTAAGGTTTCATGATCCGCCTCCTATATTACGCCGATCCGCGTGAAGATCAGTATCGTCAGGCCTACGCCCAACGCTATGCCGGACGCCGTGACTATCGCGTCGATCATTCGTATGGCGCCTGAAATATAGTCGCCGGCGGCGATATCGCGTACGGAGTTTACGAACGAAACTCCCGGTATCAGCGGCATTATCGCGCCGATTATGACTTTGTCGAGATTCACGCCGGGTATCAGCTTGAAGCACGCGACGGACAGAAGAGCGAGCAGACAGCCGCATATACCGTTCGTCAACAGCTTTGAAAGCTTCGTTTTGCTCATGCGCAGGAACAGATAATAATACGAGAATCCGATAAGCGCGGCGAGCGCCGCGTCGACCGGTCCTCCGCCGAACAGAAAGCTGAACGCGCCGGATGCGACGGCGGCGGCAGCCATGTTGACTATGACAGGGTATCCCGTGTTCTTCTCGATCTCGTCGAGCCTGGCGACGGCTTCGTCCATTCCGTATTTTCCCGCCTCGATATCGCGTGACAGCGTGTTTATCAGATCCACTTTTCCGAGGTCCGACGAATTCTTCGGGACCTCGAGTATCCTCGTATAGTCTCCCATGCCCTCCGGCGCGTCGTCCGCCGATGCTGACACGAAAATACCGTTTGTGATAGTGAAAATGTCGTACTTCTTGACGCCGAAGGCGTGCATCATATGATTGATCGTGTCCTCGACGCGCGTTATGTCCGCGCCCGATTTGAGCAGGAGCGAACCGGCGCGCGCCGATATATCGACCGCTTTTTTTATTTCTTTACCGTTCATACGTCACCGTTATATAAGTTTTTTCTTTACTTCCGTCGCAACGCCGAGTATCGCCGCGGAGCCGCATTCAAAATCGGACGACGCGAGGATAAACGGTTTGTACGACGGGTTTTCCGGCAGAAGCAGGACCGTGTCTCCGCTTTTGCGGTATCTTTTCAGCGTTGCGTACTCCTCGTCGAGCAGACACGCCACTATCTGCCCGTCGTCCGCGTAATTCTGCCTGTGTACGAGCACGAGCGAGCCGTCCGTTATCCCGGCGCCGATCATGCTGTCGCCGTTCACGCGCAGATAAAAGTATTCCGACGGATCGCCGACCTCGGCGAATTCATATCCTTCGACGTGCTGCTCCGCGTTTATCGGGACCCCGGCCTTAATCGTACCGAGCACGGGGACCGGGCGCAGCCCGTCAGCCGAGATGACGTTCTGAGGCAGTCTTGCATCGGTTATGAGATTGTCGACGGTTATGCCGAAATACTCTGCTATCTGCGGAAGCCTCCGCGTATATGAACGGCTTTTTCCGCTCTTCCAGTCGCCGACGGCGGACGGACAAAGCCCGAGCGCCTCCGTAAACCGGCGCTGAGCACCCTTCTTCGTTCCGATGAGCGAAAGAATATTTTGAAGTGTTTTATCCATTGAAAACCTCGTTTCAGATCCGTTTTTCGAAAAATGTTCGCAAAATGCGAATTTTAGGCTTGACAAATCGGGCAAAATGTGGTATAATGTCAATGTCAACGGAAATCCGCGAACAAACATATATTAGCACATACTTTTCATGTTGTCAAGGAGTATTTGCAAAAAAAGCGGATCCGGGACGGGCTTTTTGAAGAAAAGGAGGAATCGTATTACAGTAAATGGTAAAAACAACCGGGAAAAGACGCGGTCCCTTTCGGGACGATGAAAATTTTATATCGAACAAATGTTCGCTTTGCGGAGGAGACTGCGGAGAAGACGGGTACTACGTCGAAGGGTACCGCATCTGCCGTGAATGCGTTGAGCAGATGGATCTGTCCGACGTGATGGATCTTTTCGGCTTCGAAGACACGGGCGAGCTCATAGAGGCTCTCTGCGATGGCGAAGTTTAAATATCTGCCGAAGGCGGAAGCGTACGCGGCTGAATGCCGCGCGGGCGGTACGCTTGCGAACAGGGCGGGATTTCTGCGAAGATACAGGATACCGCCGGGGCAGTACAGGACGTTCTGCGATGACAACAAAGACGAGGCTGGGCTGATCGACGCGCTGTTCGAGGACGAGGCTCTAAATTCCGGCTCGAAGAGTCTGTCCGCCACGGTGCTCGGGATGTATCTGAAAAGCCTGTTCGGCGAGCGTGAGGACGAAGCGCCCCGGATCAGCATTATCAGCATGCAGGACGGTGAGGACGCTCTTTGAAGCGGATTTTGCTGTCCGGCGTACCGTCGGAAAAGCAGAAACTGTTTTTTGAAGCGCGGGAAAAATACATAGCGTACGGCGGTGCCCGCGGCGGCGGCAAGAGCTGGGCGCTGCGGCGGAAGCTTACGCTGATGTGCCTGCATTATCCGGGGCTGCGTTGTCTGATCGTCAGACGGAGCTATCCCGAGCTCCGGTACAATCACATACTCCCGCTGTGCGCTGAGCTCAAAGGCGCCGTGAGCTATTCGGAGACGAACAAGCAGATCGTTTTTCCGAACGGCTCGACGGTCAAATTCGGTTATCTTTCCGACGACGGCGACACGCTGCAGTATCAGGGACTTGAATTCGACGTGATAGCGATAGACGAGGCGACGCAGCTCACCGAATATCAGTTCAATATACTGAAAGCGTGCCTTCGCGGCACGAACGGGAATCCGAAACGGATGTATCTGACGTGCAATCCCGGCGGCGTCGGACACGGATGGGTCAAAAGGCTGTTCATCGACGGATGCATGCGTCCGGGCGAGCGCGCGGAGGACTACCGCTTCATTCAGGCGACCGTCTTTGACAACACCGCGCTTCTCTCGAAGGACCCCGGATACGTCGAACAGCTTCAAAGCCTTCCCGAAGGACTGCGCAGCGCGTGGCTTTACGGAAGCTGGGACGTGTTTTCCGGGCAGTTCTTCCCGGAGGCGGCGTCGGATCTCATCGTCGCGCGCGGATTTGAGAAGCCGTCGCCGTGCCGTATTATCGGCGGACTTGATTACGGTTTCGACGGCACCGCGCTCGTCCTCGTCTGCGCGGACCGCACCGGGACGCTGACCGTTTACCGGGAGTTCCTCTGCCCGGATCTGACGCTTTCCGCAGCCGCCGCGCGGATCGCCGGGATCTGCGAGGGGGAAAACGTCGATTACATAGCCGCCTCGCCCGACCTGTGGAACCGGAGACAGGACAGCGGCGTTTCCGGCTATGAGACAGTCATGCGGACGCCCGGCGTTCCGGCTCTGATCCGCGCCGACGACAGGCGCGTGCCCGGGTGGCGAGCCGTCAGGGAAGCGTTCGGCGCGGGGATGCGCATCTCCGACCGCTGTCCGACGCTTCTGCGCTGCATGAGGAGCCTCGTATACGATAAACACCGCGCCGAGGACTGTTCGGATCAGCCGCACGACGTAACGCATCTTCCGGAGGCTCTGCGCTACGCCGTGATGTCCCGGATCTGTCCGCCGGACGAGCCGGCGCGGCAAAACGGATTTTTCAAAACGAAACGGATATCCGCGGTACCCGTTTCAAAATACTGAAAGGAAATATTCAATGAGTGGAAAAACAACGGCCTGGGAGCGGTACGAAGCCGGACGCGACTATAAAAGGCGCATAGGTCTTTACTCCGACGTGCGGAGGAACGAAAGGTTCTATCGCGGCGACCAGTGGCGCGGAGTCGACTCCGCGGGTCTCCCGAAGCCCGTATTCAACATTATCAAGAGGATAACGGATTACATGATATCGTCCGTCGCCCGCCAGCCGATATCCGTGCTTTACAGCGACGATTCAATGCCTGTGACCGAGGCTTCCGTAAACAGGAAACAGCTCAAAAAAGGTCTGCAGCTGCTCAACGGCAACGCGGCGTACAGATTCGACAAGAGCAAGCTCGACGTGCTGATCAGACAGGCTCTGCTCGACGCGGCGATCTCCGGCGACGGCGTTTTCTACTGCTACTGGGATCCGCAGATCAAAACGGGTCAGCCCCACACGGGCGACATAAAGACCGTTCTGTGCGACAATACGGATCTGTTCGTTTCGAACGTCACCTCGCGCGACATTCAGGAGCAGGATTACGTCATGCTCGCCGGCAGAGATATGACCGAACATTTGTTCGACGAAGCTGTGAAAAACGGCGTACCGGTATCCGAGGCGGAGAAGATCTGCGCGGATAAATACCCGGACGACGCCGCGGACGCTTATCTTGCCGAATCCGGGCAGGACGGGATGACCACGTATCTCATCACGTTCTACCGCGACGGAGACGGTTACGTCTGCTGGGAAAAGAGCACCGAGCACGTCGTGATCTGCCGCAGGAAAACGAAGCTCCGCCGGTATCCCGTCGCATACTTCGCGTGGAGCACCGTAAAAGGCAGCTTCATCGGCAGCTCGCCCGTAACGCCGATGATAGAGAACCAGAAGTATATAAACAAGGCGTATGCGATGGTCATGAAGCACATGACCGATACGGCGTTTTCGAAGATCGTCTATGACAAGACTCTTATCCCGGAGTGGACGAACGAGGTGGGCGAGGCGATCGGCGTGCGCGGCGGCGGTGACGTCAGGAACGCCGCTTCCGTCATAGGCACGGGACAGCTCCAGTCGGGATTTCTTGAAGTCATAGCGATGACGCTGACCCATACGAAGGAGATGATGGGCGCGACGGACGCCGCGCTCGGCGAGGTCGAGCCGGACAACACCTCCGCCATCCTCGCCCTTCAGGAAACGTCCTCCGTGCCGCTTGAAACGCTGCGTCAGAATCTTTACGCCTGCATCGAGGAGCTGGCGCTTATATGGGCGGAGATGCTTCTCGAATACTATCCGCAGAAGCGTCTCGTCGTTTACCGCGACAGGGACGGCTCGGAGCGTGCGGAAAGACTTCCGGATCTGTCCGTCATGAAGCGCGCGCTTCTGTCTGCGCGCATCGACGTAGGCGCGGGAACGAGATATTCCCAGGCGGCGACGGTAAACACGCTCGACAAGCTTCTTTCGGGCGGATACATAACCGTCGGTCAGTATCTGAAACGGCTGCCGGACGGTCTGATTTCCGATAAGGAGGAATTGTATGACGACGCAAAGCAACAGGAGGGCTGAAGAGGAGATAGCCCGGTTCACCGAAAAATATCCGGACACGGATCTCGACAGCGTGCCGGAGAGCGTATGGAACAGGGTGAAGGAAGGCGCCGATCTGTCGGAGGCGTACGGCGCTCACAGGAAAAAGCTGCGCGAGGAGGAGGCAGACGCCGCAAGAATCAATGAGAAAAACGCCGCAGAATCAAGCGGCAGGATAAGCGGCAGACCGAAGCGCGCCGTATACACGGCCGCGGATGTCTTTGCGATGAGCGCCTCCGAGGTGCGCGACAATTACGAGGATATAATCCTCAGCATGGAACAAAACGGATTTTATCAGGATTAAAGGAGAGTAAACATGTCATTATCTTATTTTATGCCGACGGTATGGTCGGAAACGCTTTACAGACAGCTTGACCGCGAATACGTCGCCGTAAAGAACTGCAGCAGGGAATTCGAGGGGAGCATAAAGAGCATGGGCGATACCGTCAAGATCGTCGGTATCTCGCCCATCACCGTGTTCGACTATGAAAAGAACTCCGATATGGAGCCGCCCGCCGAGCTGTCCGATACGGAGCGTATGCTCGTCATCAACCGCGCGAAGGCGTTCAACTTCGCGGTGGACGACGTTGACCGCGCGCAGGCTCTGCCGGGCCTTATGAAGGAGGCGATGAGGCTCGCCGCCTCGGCGCTTGCAAACGAAGCCGACAAGTACGTTTTCTCGCTCCATTCGGCGATCCCGTCCTCAAACGTCAATAACGTCACCGGTCTTGACAGCGACGGCGTGGTCGATATGCTCCTGTCCGTGAGACAGAAGCTCCTCGAGCAGGACGTGCCGGGCAACGAGGAGATAATCCTCGAGGTATCGCCCGCCGTAGCCTCGAAGATAATCAAGGCGAAGATCGTCACGGACACGAACAATTCCGAAACGCTCGACAAGGGCTGCATCGGCAGCTTCCTCGGCTTCAGGATCTACGTTTCAAACAACGTAGCAACCGCGCAGTCCGGCACGAGCACGGTTTACAAGTGCTTTGCGAGAACGAAGCGCGCGATCGCGTTCGCCGAACAGCTCAACGAGATCGAGGCGTACCGTCCCGAGCTCAGATTCGCGGACGCCGTCAAGGGTCTTCACCTGTACGGCGCGAAGATCGTTTATCCTCAGCAGATCATGCTGCTCAACGTGAGCGTGGCGTAATGCTGTTATCGGATATTTACGAGACGGCGGCGGCTCTGATAACCGAGCTGCCGGACGGCGCCGACAACGCCGACCTGCGTGACCGCTCCGTAAGCATCCTTTATCAGATCGTCTGCGAGCTTCTGCCTCTCGACGGCGGCGCGACGGGCGTCAGCGGAGAGTACCCGGAGAAATTCACGGGACTTGACGAGGAATTCCCGCTGTGCGGCGGTCTTGCGCATCTCGCCGCGTACAAGCTCGCTTATCTGCTTTGCGCGGACGAGAACACTGTGCTCTGCGCCGTACTGAGGCAGGAATACGAGAACGCGAGGCGTGCTTATATCGCCTCGCTTCCCGCGGCGATCGGCGGAACGGTCGACAAATACAGATAAGGAGGCGGTATGGCAAGATACGCAAGACCGGGGAAAACGGTCGTTTCGGTCGGAGGCTTCAACGGTATCGACGTCACCTCGCCCGGGGATTCGCTTTGCCCGGCGTACTATATGAAAAACTTCCGCGTGACGGAAAGAAGAGAGCTGAAAAAGCGCCCGGGGTACAGAAAACTGCTGTCCGGAATATCCGCCGACAGCGTGTACGCGGCGACCGTTGCCGGGGTCGACCGGCTGATATACAAAAACGGCACGTCGCTTCACGCGACGGACGTTCTGAGCGGAGCGGACGTGAATCTTGATACTCACAGCGGCGCGTCGGTCAGTTACTTTTCTTTCGGCGGCAAGGTATACGTTTACGGCTTCGGGTTCAATTACGCGTTCGACGGAGAAGCCTTCAAAAAGATTGAGCCGTATATCCCGACGGTCGCCGTAACGTGCGCGCCGTCGGGCGGCGGCACCGTTCACGAAAGCCTGAACGTCCTGTCGCCGTACGCGAGGATATCGTATTCGCCGGACGGTCAGAGCACGGTCTACAAGCTACCGTCTTACGCGTACGACGTGACGGGCGTCAAAATTGACGGAGAGGAGACCGGAGGATATTATTTCGACAGAAGGACGAAGACTCTCGTCTTTGACGAACCGCCGGCGGGCGGCGTTCCGGACAGCCTTGAGGTCACGTTCAGACTGTCCGACGGAATGATACTCGGAATGCCGTATATAGGAGACAGGTACTGCGTGTACGGCGGCGACCGCGATACGAGGGTCTTCGCTTACGGCGTCGGCGGTACGCTCAGATATTCCGACGTTACGGACAAGGGACCGGATCCGACGTATTTTCCCGCCGACAATTTCATCGAGGTGGGCGACGGCTCGGAGGAGGTCACGGCTCTTGTCCGTCATTACGACAGACTGATCGTCTTCACCGAGCGTCAGACGTGGTTCCTTTCGGCAAAGGAGATCACGTATTCCGGCGAAACGAAGATATCGTACCCGTGCTCGCCGCTGAATTCCGTCGTCGGCTGCGCCGGCGGCGCGGCGGCGTATATCGACAACCGCCCGGTAACTCTTTCACGCGACGGTATATACGTTTTCGGACAGAGCACCGTGCGCGACGAGCGGCTTGCGAAACGGATATCTGACCGCGTCACACCTTATATCCCGTATTCGTTCCTCTGCCGCGCGAAGGCTTACGACAACGAATACGACAGAGAGCTGTGGTTGTACGCAGACAGCCGCGTGGTCATCTATAATTACGGGATCGACGCGTTTTATATCTATGAAAACGTGCCGGCGGATCTTGTTTTCGGTGCGGGCGGCAGAGTCGCCTTCCTGTCCGGCACGGACGTGTTCGTCTTTGACGGGGAGTATGACGACGGCAAACCGGTCGAGGCGGTATGGGAAAGCTGCCCCGCGGTGTTAGACCGGACGGTCAGACACAGACGGGTAAGACGCGTGTCCGCGGTATTCACGTCGGAGACCGGATCCGTCCTCGGCGTGACGGTGACTCCGAACAGAGGGGCTGCGAAGACCCTGCGCTTCACCGGCGCGCCGTCCGACACGGGCTTCGATTTCGGACATATCGATTTCACGGCGTTTTCCTTCGTCTGCGGACGCAGACCGACGCATACGGAGCAAAGACTTATACTCGGTTCGTTTGAAAGCGCGTCGGTCAGACTCACCGCTACGGGCGAGGATTTGACGGTGAGATCCGTCGCGCTTACGGCAGACGGCGCATAGAATATACGGAAGGAAGTGTAAAATGGTGACTGACGAATTTCCCGTGGTGCTTGAAAGGCATGAGCAGATGATCAGATCCGTGCAGAAGCAGATCGACGAGCTGAAAGCGGTACAGCGGGAGATAAAGGCGATGAACGAATCGCTTATAGAGATAACGAATGAAATAAAACACACGAACGCCTCGCTTTTGTCGTGCGAGGACAGCATTGCGAAGCTTCAGTCGGCGCCGGGACAGAGATGGGAGAAGATCATAGTTTCTCTTATATCGTCCCTCTTATGCGGCGCGGCGGGCTACGCTCTTGCAAGACTGTTCGGATAAGGAGGAGCGATGGAAGGATTTCTGACTCCCGCTTCTCTTATGACGTACGGCGGATGCGTCGCCGCGGTGTGCGCGATAACAGAGATACTCAAGCCCCTGCTTGAAAAGCTCCCCGTGAGGATCGGCGCAAGGACCGTTTCGTACGCTGTCGCGGCGGCGGTAAGCGTCGCCGCGGCGCTGATATCGGGCAAAAACGGCGCGGCGGACATAGCGCTCTGCTTTATCAACGCCGCGCTCGTCGCCCTGTCCGCGAACGGCGGCTACGATCTGTCCGCGAAGCTTCACGCCGGGGCGGAACAGGAGGAGAACGATGATAATAACGCTTGACCCGGGACACGGTCAGTTCGGGAATCCCGGTGTTTTGCCGGGATATTACGAGGGGACCCGCGTATTCATGCTTGCGTACGAGCTGAAAAGACAGCTTGAACGCTTTGAGGACGTGCGCGTTTTCGTTACGCGTGAAAAGCTCGGAGACGACCCGTCTCTCGCCTTTCGCGGAAGATACGCCGGAGAAAAGGAAAGCACGCTTTTCATTTCACTTCATACGAACGCCGCTTCGAACAAAGCGGCTCACGGAGTCTCGGTTTTCAGAAGCGTGAAGCGCCCGGAGAGCGAAGAGCTCGGCAGGCTTCTCGGAGAAGCGGTCGTCGGCGTGATGAAAAAACACACGGAAATAACGTATCTGCGCGGCGTGATGACGCGCACGCAGAGCGGCTCCGGCGGCGCGCTCGAGGATTACTACGGCGTAATACGCAATTCCGTAAAATACGGCTGCGTGAAATACTCCTACATAATCGAGCACGGCTTCCACACGAACGAAACGGAGTGCGCGTATATGTTCGAGGACGGCTCCCTCCAGGCTGTCGCCGCCGCGGAGGCGGAGACGATAGGCGCGTATTTCGGGCTGAAGCTCAGAGAGGATCCCGACAGGGGATATACCGAATACACGGTCGAAAAAGGCGATACTCTGATTGGGATAGCGAGAAAATTCGGCACGACGTATAAGGTGCTTGCCGAATACAACGGCATAGAGGATCCGGATCTGATCCGCACGGGGCAGATAATAAAAATACCGTCGTCCGTGCAGATAAGCGTCGGCGATACGGTGAGGATAAAAGAGGATAAGGACACTTACTATCCCGGCGGCAGAAAGTTTCCTTCGTGGGTGCACGATTACGATTACGCCGTCAAAGGCGGACCGGTATACAGGAACGGCGATAGATGCGTGCTTCTCGGTGAAAAGATCAACAGGCGCACGGGACGTCACGGATCGTCGATCGACTCGTGGTGCAGTATTTCATACGTCGGAAAGGTGTACGCCGAAAAGAAATAGAAAGGAAATATGAAATGGCGATAAAAAGATTCAGCGACGACGTGAACGTCATACAGTCTTTGCCGGACGTTCCGTCGCCTCCCGAATACAACGCCGCGATCCTCAAGGCTAAATTCGACGAGGCGGCGGGAAAGATTAAAACGTATCTGAACGAACAGCTGCTCCCGCAGCTCGAGCAGGGCGCGGCGTCTTACGCGACCGTAAGGCGCCTGCTCGTATCGTACACGGAGCCGGGCAGCTACGTTTTCGATACGGGGACTTTCCCGTCGGCGGGCGGCGTATACGACGTCGTTCTGATCGGCGGCGGTGGCGGCGGAAGCTGCAACATCAACCCGACGCTGCAGACAAGCACCGGCGGCGGCGCCGGCGCGGTAACGAAAAAATACGGAGTGACGCTTGACGGACAATACTCCGTTACGGTCGGCGCCGCGGGCGTCGGGGACATGGTCTCAGGCACGGGCGGAGGCGCGAGCTTCATAAACGATGAAAACGGAGTGACCGTGATGACGGCGGGAGGCGGCGGAGGCTCCTCCCAGGAATCCAAGGTCGGTTACGGCGGCGGTATAGGCGGCGGGGACGGAACGTACGACGACGGAGATCTTCGCGGACGCGGCGGCGACAACGAATACGGCAGAGGCGTGCGCGGAGCGACTCAGTCGCCCGCGGAGGGCTTCGGCGCCGGCGGCTGGGCGGCGTTCCGTCCGACCTGCGGCGCGGTGTTCGTCTACGGATACGAAAGGATGTAAATATGGCTTCAAACAAGGCTTATGAAAGCTATGCGATGCTCGCAAAGCTCATAAATTCGAACAGGTCGGAGGATATCGACCGTGCGTACGACGCGCTTTCCGCGGCGCTTGACGTGACGTACGCGGAAAAAAAGCGTCAGAACGAAAAAAGTTACTCGGAAAAACGCGACGCTCTCGCCCGGAACAAGGCGAAAGCGGATAAATATCTCGGTTATTTCATGACGGAGAAGGGGTATTCCGGCTCCGGTGTCGAGGCGGACGCGAAACTGAAATCCGAGCTCGGATATCAGGCGGCGCTGTCGGAGCTTTACGGTTCGGAGGCGGAATCCGAGGCGAAGCTCGGATCCGATCACGCGGCGGAGCTGTACAAAAACGAAGCCGGGCGCGCGGAGAAGAAAGCCGCGGCGGGCAAGGACTACGGTGAACTTGCGTACAAGGCGGCGTCAGACGACGCTGACGCGGAGCTGAAAAAGGCAAAGATAGAATCAGACGAGAAAGTGAAGCTCAGTCAGATCGAGGCGGAGAAGGTACAGAAGGAAAAGGAGTATGAGATAAGGCTCCTTCAGGCGAAGGCGGAGGCGAGCAAAGCCTCCGCCGGCACCGCTGCGGAAAAAGCCGCCGCGGCAGAGCTTGAAGCGCAGCTCAACTCGTACAGACGCCTCCTTTACGAATACGTTGTCTCCTCCTTCGAATCGACGAACGATATCGGCGAAATGCAGAGAATCTACGACTCCGTGACCGGCGCCAACGCCGAGAACGCGTCGAAGGTCTACGGTGAAAAGCTTTATTCCGATATGGTCAAAAGCTTCAGCAAACGTCTTACGCAGGCGAAAAACGAACAGCACGACGCCGAGGTGGTGCAGATGCTGTACGATAAATTCGTATCGGCGAAAAACGAATATCATTACGATACGTATCTGCGCCTGAAGCGCGCCGCCGTTTCCGGCGCGTTTCCGGGATATACGGTCGACCAGCTTGACCGCGCTTATAAAAAGTACGTCAATAACGGTTGACCCGGTATAATTACGGAATATTCGTAAATGAGTTGAACAATGATGCTGAAATTTGTAAAACCGTGCGGATAAATAAAAAAATCCGCGGAAAAGGGAAACTAAAAGCGCGTTTTCAGCGTCTATATAAGTGAGGACGCAAGACCTCCTGCGGCAAAGCAGAAAAAAACGCGGTCCACCCCCATCGGTCCGCGCAAACAAACAGCGGCGACCCGTTTTACGGGTCGCCGTTTCGTGCGTTATGATCATTCGTCCGCCAGGGAATCCTTGTTTGCCGGCTCCCATCTGAAGCGGACCGGGGAGACTATGTCTCCGTCCTTTTTAAGTAAAGCCAGAGCCCTTACGACGACCTTCCGGTCCATTCCCGTGAGCTCCGCTATCCTTCCTGCGTTCAACGGCTGTCCTGCGGCTCTCATTGTCTGAAGTATCATTTCTCTGACTTCCATACGTTTTTCCTTATCTTACCGAGTTGAGGTATTTCACGGCTTCCGTAGCCGCGGCGGCTCCGTCCGAAGCTGCCGTTACGAGCTGCCGTACTTCCTTCACCCTGTTGTCTCCCGCGACGAAGACGCCGGGTGTTTTTGTTTTGCAGTCTTCTCCCGATACGGCGTAGCCCGACGCGTCAAGCTCGCACACGGAGGCGAAGTTCTGATTCTCGGGTATCCGTCCGACGGCGACGAACAGACCGTTTACGGACAGCTCTGTTTCGTCTCCGTTTTTGTTTTTTACCGTGATGCTTTGCAGACGCTTGTCCGCGTGCAGCGCCGTGACGGTGCTGTTCAGCACGAACCTTACGTTTTCACGCTCCCTGAGTTTCTCCGCCGTCGCCTCCGCGCCGCGGAATTCGTCTCTTCTGTGTATCAGATACACCGTTTCTGCGAGCTCCGACAGATAAAGCGCGTCTTCAAGCGCGGTGTTTCCGCCGCCGACGACGGCGACCGTTTTTCCGCGGAAGAACGCTCCGTCGCACGTTGCGCAGTATGATACGCCGCGCCCGACGAGTCTGTCCTCGTCCGGTACGCCGAGCTTTCTGTTCTCGGAGCCGGTCGCAATTATGACGGTCTTTCCTTCGTAGGCGCCTTTATTCGTCGTCACGGTGAAAACGCCGTCGTGCGGGGTTATCCCCACAGCCTTTTCGAATACGGTCTGCGCGCCGAGCGCAGTCGCCTGCTCGAACACCTTCGTCGCAAAGTCGAAGCCGGATATGTGCGCGGCGACGGGGTAGTTTTCGATATCGGGAGTGTTGATTATCTGACCGCCGTAGCTTTTCGCCTCTATCATAAGCACGGATTTCGACGCGCGTCTTCCGTAGATCGCAGCGGTCATTCCCGCAGGTCCTGCGCCTATAATGACGATGTCGTACATATCAGCCGCCTATGAAATCGATTATCGCGTCTCTCGGGATGAAGCCGACGTGTCTGTCCGCTTCCTCACCGTTCTTCATAAGAACGAGGCAGGGAATGCTCGATATGCCGAAATCCTCGGCGAGCTCATCGTTTTCGTCTATGTCGACGGATACGAATTTGACGTCCGAGCGCTCGTCCGCAAGCTGTGCGAGCACGGGCTTGAGCATTCTGCACGGTCCGCACCAGCCCGCGTTGAAATCTACGAGCACGGGTCTGTCCGATTTTCTTACTTCTTCTTCAAAAGTCTTTTCGTTTACTTCAATTACTGCCATTTTTTCTGTTCCTTTCTATATTGTCGAGCGCCTTTAAGATGATCGACCTTAACGTTTCCATTTCGCTGCCCGAAAGACCGAGCACGTCGTTTGCGTGTTCCCGAACGGCTGACACCTCGTTTTTCAATGTCCTTCCCTTGTCCGTCGGCCGTATCAGGATGTTCCTCTCGTCGTCCGGGTCGCGCCGCCTGCTGACGTAGCCCTTGCTTTCAAGGCGTTTCAGAAGCGGCGTCAGAGTGCTCGGATCGAGCAGGAGCGCGCCTGAGGCTTCCCGTATGTTCGATTCGCCGATCTCCCACAGATACATCATGACGATGAGCTGGGTATACGTCAGACCGAACGGCTCGAGCAGGGAGGTGTATCTGTTGTACAGCTCCTTTGCGCAGAGATAAAAGGGAAAGCCCGTCTGGTCTCTGAGCTTCAGACTTTCGCTCATAAGAGCTTCTGTATTTCCTCGTCTATCTTTTCGGGCGGGAAGGTGGGATCGAATCTTTTTACGACGGTCCCGTTTCTGTCAACGAGGAATTTCGTGAAATTCCACTTTATGTCGGACGGCTTTTTCGTCGTCTGGCTGAGCTTTGCTATCATTTTGACAGCGGCTTTGTTTTTGAGCCCCTTGACTTCCTCGTCGGGCGCCTGCTCCTTGAGCCACGTGTAAAGCGGAGCCTCGCCCTCGCCGTTGACCTCTATTTTCTTCAGCTGATCGAACTTCGTTTTATATTTTGCCGTGCAGAATTCGTGTATCTCCTCGTCCGACCCGGGCGCCTGACCCATGAACTGGTTGCACGGAAAATCGAGTATCTCAAAGCCTTTTTCATTATATTTCTCGTAAAGGTTTTCAAGTCCCTCGTACTGGGGAGTGAAGCCGCAGCCCGTAGCCGTGTTGACGACGAGGACTACCTTGCCTTTAAGCGAACTGAGATGAAGCTCGCCTTCTTTCCTTTTTTCGACCGTGAAATCGTAAAATGACATGTTGTGCCTCCTTGTTCCTTTGATTGCAAATCAATTGTATCAAATCAAATCCGTGTTGTCAAGAGGATTTTGCAAACTTTCACACAATTTTCAGATTGAAGGCTGAAAAACCGCGCTTGACACGGTCCCCGGAACGTATTATAATCAAATTGCGGAGAAAAATATACGTTTTTTTTCGATCCGGTGCAACTTTCCGGGCATTTATTTCGCCTTAACTTATGAGACCGCATGAAGAGGAGATATCCGCATGACAAAAGACGAATTTGCAGAAGCCGTCAGAAAAAGCGAACGTAAGCTCTACGTATCGGCTCTCTCCGTGGTTGCCAACACGGAGGACGCGCGCGACGCGGTGGCAAACGCGGTAGCGTACGCGTGGGAGCATCTGAAAGAGCTTAAAAACGACGCCTGCTTTGACGCGTGGCTTCTGAAGATAACGTACAGCGAAGCCGTATCGGTCAGGCGCAGGAGCCGCCGGTACGAAAGCATCGAAGAGCTGGCGGATACGTTCTCCTATGAAACGGACGACTCGGACCTGCATTTCTTCGACATCCTCTGCCGCGCGGGGCTCGACGGGAAAACGCACAGGATATTCATCCTGCGTTTCCTGTACGGGTACACGCTGCCCGAGATAGCGGAGATGACGCGGGAGAATCTCAATACGGTAAAGGCAAAATATTACAGAGCGCTCCGCAAAATGGCGGACATGAAAGGGTTGCTTTAAAAGGTAAAAATATGAAAAAAACGTATGATTATGAAAAAATCGAAGCGGAGTTCGCCTCGAGTATGAAGAATATCGAGCGCGGCGTCCGCTATACGCCGAAAACGGCGGAAAAACGCGAAAAGACCGGGACGGCGCTTCCGTTCGGCTTGCGGCTGGCGGGCGGATTCCTCGTCGCCGCACTTGTCGGCGGATCCGTGTTCGGCGCGCTGAAATACGCGGAATACATGGGCTCAAGGATAACGCCCGGCTCAGACCCGGGAATAGATTCCGTATATACGGAGTTCGGGAACGTCACGAGCTTTGATGTGAAAACAGAGCCCGACGAGCCTGCGGCAAACTGTGTTTTCGGCGGTGTTACCGTGATAGATACGGACAAAGTGACGGAAGACGAGCTTAAGACCGCTCTTCCGCTCGATCACGACTACGGCATCGTACGCGGCGTTATAAGCGAAGCCGCGGAAAAAGCCGGATACAAAGTGTTTACGTACAAACAATCCGACAGGGTCGGCGTGTGCGTTACGAAAGGCGGGAAGCTCGTCTTCGACCGTACATCGTGGGCGCTTTCCCGCGTGCCGTCGCGCCTGATCTTCGCGGATGAAACGCCGTCCGGGCACGGGATGATATTCTTTACGGAGTATTCGGATTTTTCCGGTCTGTACGGAGGGGTGACCTCGGTTTACGCATACGATACCGTGACCGGGGAGACCGCGCCCGTTCGCGTCTTTCCGACGGATGACGACCCGGTGACGGTCTGCAGAATAAACAGCTCCGCCGCCATCGGATACTATCGTAATGCTGTGATCGGATACGATGAAAACACCGGCTTCATAAACTATCAGGAAACGTTTGAGCCGATATACGTTGAAAGCTATGACACGGTAAAAGCAGGTGAAAAATCGATTTCCAATCCCTATCTGCTCGGATATATAAACGGGGAATATGTGATCGGCACGCCTCTTCGCGCGTCGTGACCGGGTGGCGGACGGTTCCGGCTCCGGCAGACCGGGCGAACGTTTTTCGCCCGGTCTTTTTTTGCGCGTTCACCGTTCCGGTGAGTTTTTTTCGGAAAAACCGTTGACACACGCCATGCTGCATTGTATAATATTTTTGAAATTTTTTTCATATTCTGAAACTTTTCAGCCGGTTTTTGCACCTTGCTTAGCGAAAAGGAAACGTGAAAGGGAAACGACATGACACAGGATGGATTCGTATCGGCGTGCAGCCTTGCGGAGCGTAAGCTTTACGCCGCCGCTCTGTCCGTCACGGCGAATACGGAGGACGCGAAGGACGCCGTCGCCGAGGCGATCGCCTACGCGTGGGAACATTTGAAGGATCTGCGGGACGAGAGCAAATTCGACGCGTGGATCCTGCGTATCACGTACAGTCAGGCGAAAATGATACGCAGAAAGTCAAGGATGTTTGAGAATATAGATGACTGGGCGGATGCGTTTGCGTACGAAACGGATCACAGCCGGCTTGAATTCTTCGATATCCTTTCGCGCGCCGGGCTTGATGCGGAATCCCACAGAATAATTACGCTTCGTTTCCTTTTCGGGTATACTTTGCCGCAGATCGCGGAGCTCACGGGAAAAAAAGAGAGCAGCGTAAAAACGAAGTATTACAGAGCTCTGCGGAAAATGGCGGATATGAAGGGACTTGTCTGAGAGGTAAGATATGAAAAAGAATTACGATTACGGAAAAGCTGAAGAATGGGCGCGGCGCGGGTACTCCGGCGCGGACAGATACGTCAGATATGACGGCGGAGCGGCGCATGATGCCGTTACGGATAAGAGCGAGGCCGGCAGATCGCCCGTTTTGCAGATCGCGGGCGGCTTCCTCGTCGCGGCGATAGTCGCCGGGGCGACGTTCGGCGGATTCAAATACATGGAATACGCGGGCGGGAGGACGCAGCCCGGAGATACGCCCGAGCCTGTCTATACGGATTCCGGATATGAAGATTCGGTATACGAAGCGCCGGATTCCGCGGACGAAAGCGATGAGATAACGAAGGTCGGATACGAAGACTCGCCGGACGGATTTCTGTACGTTACGAGCGGCAGAACGAGAGTGTTTTGCAAACAGTATGACACGGCAAAGTTAACAATGACGGAGAACGGCACCGTGCTGACGGCGGTCTCGGCAGATAAAACGGCGCCTTATGAATTCGATTACCAAGGTCCTCTCCTTCTGCACGACAACGTGGAAGACAGGGAGATGACGCTCGTCAGCTTTTCCGCAGTAAAGGTACGTGAAAGCAGAGTGACGGAAGAAAAAGAGATCGAGGGATTTTACCCCGCGTTCCTCGATTCCGCGCCGGAGGGACGGTATCTTGTGACGTTCGACGTCACGTGGGACGGATTTCCGCTGAAGGAGACGGGCGACGAATGTCTGATCTACAGTTACCGGTTTATCGTAAACAGAAAGGCGACGGAGGATAGCTTCACCACGGATTACGACTACGGCGAAATACTGAGCGGTGAATTCGCCGTCGACGCGGACGAATACGTCGGCGGGCCGAGGGGCTTCAGGACGGTATTTGCAAAGTACGAAAGAACATACGAAAACGGTCAGCTGACGGACGAGCGGGAGCTTGAGGGCGAAAAGAACATCGTAGAATTCGGTCAGACGCTCGCGTTCTGCAATACCGCGGATGTACAGTGGACCGTTCTGTCCGTCACGGTCGACGGAGTAAAGTACGGCGGCGCGGAGGAAGCCGCGGCGGCGATCCTTGAAAAGAACGATCCGCGAAACGGCGATCAGGTCTTCCACGTCACCCTCGAAGCCAGCTGGGATCCGGAGGCTGTCAGAAAAGGCTCGCTTGACGGATGCGAGGGCAGGGTGACGGCGTATTACTACGAATTAACGCTCGTCCATAAGCCGAAAAATCTTGAATACGGCGAAGCCAAGCTGCTCGTCTCCGTAACGGGAACGCAGGTGACGCCGGACGTCAGCGAAAGATACGTGATAAACGAAGACGGCGAGAAGGTGTATATCGAGAAGAACGACAGGGACGTGCCGCACGTCAACTGCGCGCTGAAGCCCGTTTCGTTTTATCCGTCGGTGTCGCTTTACTATGACGAACAGGCCGTGGAGTTTATAAAAGCCACGTGTCAGGTAGATAAAGGGAACCATATATCGTTTTCACCGGATGAGCTCGTCTCGTCCGTATTCTCGGACCATCTGAGAAGATCGCTGTACGAGGGTACGGAGCACGTCTCGTTCCATTTCAGACTGAAAAACGGCTCGGAGGAATATATAGTATATAAGATGACGCTGTCGCTTACGGATTCCGCCGAAGATGAAGATACGGAAAACGCGCCGGATAAAGACGGCGCTGCGTATGAATGGCTTTCGTCGGTCATGAGGCCCGGAATGACGGTGAACGATCTCTTAAGAGACTTCGGAGACGTAGCCGGCAAGGCGTCGGTAAAACAGCATATCGCGGCGGCGTCGTACGATCAGATCTCGCCAGCCGGTCCCGGAACGTATTTCCGGATCAGCGAAGAAGGATACGACCTGGCTTATCTTGAATCGGACTCCGAGCCTCACGCTCTGACGTCAGTGAGGCTGATAATGCGCAGAGAATGTACGGGACTTGAACTGCCGTACGGCATAACTGCCGATATGACGTCCGGTCAGGTGCTTCAGACGGTCGGATATACGGAGGAGGAGATCCGGGGGCTTTACGGAACCCTCAGCCGCGACGGCATGAAAATAACGTATAACAACGGTTATCTCACGGTGACGTATTCATACGCAAACGGCGCGTTCGCGGCGTCGTTTGGACTGGAGTACAGCTCCGAAGGCCTCGCCGAGGCGTACGTTGAAATGGAATATACGGGCGGCTGATAACGCGGTCGCGGATAAATTCCGATATGAAAACAGGCTGATGAACGAAAGTCGTCAGCCTGTTTTGCACGTTCCGGGCAGACCGAAAGATCTCGCCCGGACGGTGCGGCTCGACCGGACGTGCCCTGCGGCTTCATCGCCGGGGGAGCCCCACCCCTCAAAACTCCCCCTGACCCCCTCTTCCCCTCCCACAACTCCGAGAGAATTGAGGGGGCGCGAGTCTCCGGGCGAAGTTTTTCGGAGCCTGATTGAATCCCCGCTTGCGGTACCCGAAGAAGTCTTCGCGGCGCTGCCGCGCCCACGCTCGACTTATTCGACCGCGGCGCCTTCCTCGCCTTGCTTCATCCGCCACCGGCGGCGCAAGGCTCGTCACCCCCCTCTGCCGGATCATCGCGTTCCGGGCTGTGGGGGGTCAGCACCGGAACGCGGTTCGCGCGGCGGGCTGGATTTTTGTGCGACGGTGATTGAATGAGATCCTTCGCTTCGCTCAGAATGACAAGACGCGGCGGCTCGACCGGACGTGCCCGG
>CACWOQ010000063.1 GCA_902762505.1 uncultured Ruminococcus sp.
CCCCCCACGGACCCGAACGCGATGATCCGGCAGAGCCGGATCATAAAGGCGAAAACAGCCGTTTAAGTTATCAGTTATCAGTTATGAGTTATGAGCGCTTCGCGCGTTTTTCTGGCGCCCCATCAACTTACGGAGTTGATGGAGGGGGTAAGAGGGGGTCAGGGGGAGTTTTGAGGGGTGGGACTCTCCCGACGATGAAGCCGCAGAGCACGTCCGGTCGAGCCACCGGGCGCGGCAGCGCCGCGAAGACTTCCCCTGGGTACCGCAAGCGGGTGACGAGCCTTGCGCCGCCGGGTACTGTTGCAGGGCGGGGGCTTCGACGCTTCCGGTCATCAGTTATCAGTTATCAGTTATCAGCTATCAGTTATGAGTTATGAGCGCTTCGCGCGTTTTTCAGCGCCCCATCAACTAACCGAGTTGACGGAGGGGGTAAGAGGGGGGTGACGAGCATTGCGCCGCCGGGGGCGGATGAAGCAAGGCGAGGAATGCGCCGCGGTCGAATAAGTCGAGCGTGGGCGCGGCAGCGCCGCGAAGACTTCTTCGGGTACCGCAAGCGGGGATTTTACCCGGAGACTCGCGCCCCATCAATTCACGAAATTGATGGAGGGGACAGAGGGGGTCAGGGGGAGTTTTGAGGGGTGGGGCTCCCCCGGCGATGAAGCCGCAGAGCACGTACGGTCGAGCCGCCGGGCGCGGCGTCGGATCACCGGCGCGCTTTCTTTCTCCTTTTCATTTTCATCCGCTCCGACTTTTTTCGTCAACCGTCTTGACTTTTCGCGCACGGCGTGTTATACTATGATGAATATTTATATATAATCAGACGGTGAAACGATGGTCAGAGACACGCTCGGCGGCTGCGGCAGCATAAACGCCTTTGTGAATGCAAAAATAAAAAAACTCGAAGGTTCCGACAAGACGTTTGAATCCCTTTTCGGGCTGATGTTTTCCGAGCGCGAAAACGTTATGTACGAGCAGAGCCGCGGGTACAGGATCGAAAAAACGACGTACGGTCAGGTTTACGATTCGGCGATCCGTCTTTGCCCGTCTCTTTCCTCCGCTCTGTCCGGCTGCGCGCGCGGTTCGGTCGTCGGGATATACATGCAGAACGGGCTTCCCTTCATAAAGATACTCTGGGCGCTTCTCCGCTGCGGCTACGTTCCGCTTCTTATGAACATGAGACTTGACGGTAAACGTCTTGAAGACGCGCTGTCCTCGTGCGGTGCGGCGGCTGTCGTATCCGACGGCAGAACGTTTTCCGTTCCCACGATCGACCCGGCGTCCCTTGCCGAATCCGACGCGCCGTTTCAGCCGTCCTTTGCGGACGGACTCTTCGTGATGTCGTCCGGCACGACCGGCGGCGTGAAGCTCTGCTGCTACAAGGGCGCTCAGTTCTCCGCTCTGATCCGCGGCAGCGCCGGGATCATCCGGTCCTGCCGGCAGGTAAAAAAGCATTACAACGGTTCCCTCAAGCTGCTGACTTTCCTTCCCTTTTACCACATATTCGGGCTTGTCGCCGTATATATCTGGTTTGCGTTCTTTTCACGCACGTTCGTACACCTTCCCGATATGTCGCCCGACACGATAGTGAATACCGTAAAGCGTCACGGCGTCACGCATATATTCGCCGTACCGCTTTTCTGGGAGACCGTTTTTGACACGGCGAGCAGGACGATCCGCGCGCGCGGGGAAAAGACCGCCGCGAAATTCGAAAAAGGCATGAAGATCGCCGACGCGCTCGCCTTCTGTCCGCCCCTTCAGCGGCTTTTCAGCCGCGCCGCGTTCCGCGAGGTGCGCGAGGGGATATTCGGAGAAAGCATACGCTTCATGATAACCGGCGGCAGCCGTATCGGATCCGACGTTATGAGATTCTTCAACAACATAGGCTACCGCCTTGCCGACGGCTACGGCATGTCCGAGATCGGCATCACCTCCGTCGAGCTGTCGTCCGATCCGCGCGTCCTCAATTCATGCTCGATCGGGCTGCCCATGTCGTGCGTCCGTTATTCTTTGTCGGAGCGCGGCACGCTTCTCGTCTCCGGCGAATGCATGGCGGAATATATAATAGAAAACGGCGTCAGGATACCGATGCCCGAGACGTTCGATACTCTCGATCTCTGCGAATACAAAAACGGCAGATACCGCATCGTCGGCAGATGCGACGATCTGATCGTCTCGTCCACCGGCGAAAACATCAACCCGGGTCCGATAGAGGAATCTCTCAGGGTCCCCGGCGTGCGCGGCGTGTGTCTGACGTCCGTCCCGTCGGAGCGCGGAGAGCTTCCCGTTCTCGTCGCCTCGGTCGAGCCTTATCTGTCCGGCGAAGCCGTCCTTGCCGCGGAAGCGCGGCTCAGAAAAAAAGCCGCGGAGCTCGGCGTTTCGTCGGAGATAAAACGCATCCTTATCACGCGTCAGCCGCTTTTGCAGGGAGACGAATTCAAGCTTAACCGAAAGCGGATAAAAGCGGACGTCATATCCGGCGCCTTGCGCGACGCGCGCGACGCGGAGGAAGACCGCGGCGAGCTTGACGCGACCGGGCTTTTCATCCGCGAATGTTTTGCCGCCGTCCGCGGCGTAAAAGAGGAGGACGTTTCGCCCTCCGCGGACTTCTTCACCGATCTCGGCGGCTCGTCGCTTGAATACTTCGCCGTTCTGTCCCGTCTGTCCGCCGAATTCGGCGTGCCGTTCCCGGAGGACGCGGGCTCCGGGCTGTCAACCGTCAAGGCGCTTTCCGCGTATATCTCATCAAAAACGAATCAATGATAAGACTGTTCAACGCTTTTGTCAAGATCACGGGATTCCCCGCCGCGGCGGCGATATTCCGCACAAAGATCTTTTATGAAAACAAAGCCGTGTCATGCCGGCGTATCAGAGGCGCGGCGATCATCGTTTCCAATCACACCTCCGTGTTCGATTACGCGGTTTTGCTGTTCGTTTTCTTCGGACGGACGCTGCGCACGCTCATGGCGGAGGTACTCTTTCAGAAACAGCCTCTCGGCACGTTTCTGAAAATGATGGGCGGCATAAGAGTCGACCGCGGCTCCGCCGATTACGGCTTTATGTCAAAATGCGAAAAGATCCTCACGTCGGGCGGCGTCGTCTGCGTTTTCCCGGAGGGCAGGATCCCGCTTAAAGGCGAGGCGCGCCCGCTTCCGTTCGGACCCGGCGCCGCGTATCTTTCCGCCGCGTCCGGCGTTCCGGTGATACCGGTATATACGGACGGCGGGTATTTCGGCAAAAAAAGGGCGCACGTCATCATCGGCACCCCGGTATATCCGCCCGTCACGGACGGCTCCGACCCCTCCGCGGTATCCGCGTATAACGACGCGATCCGCGAAAAAATAAAATTTCTCGGAGAGCTTCTTGAAAAACGAAAAAAAGAAAAATGAAAAAAAGCGGTCGCCGCTGCGGTGGCTGCCGTTCGATTTTGTCAGAATAACCGCGGCTCCGGGACTTCTGTGGTTCCGTCCGAAAATAATATACGAAAACGAAAACGCAAAGAAGAAAATACGCGGAGGAGCGCTTCTCATATCGAACCACATAGGTCTGTTCGATCCGATGTATCTCATGATGGCGATATGGTACAGGCGCCACCGCTTCATCTGCAAAAAGGAGCTGACGGAGCACCGTCTCGGCTTCTGGCTGAGGCTGTTCCGCTGCATCCCGATAGACAAGGACGATATGAGCCTTGCCGCGCTGCGCCGCGTGACGGACGCTTTAAAGGACGGCGAGCTCGTCTCGATGTTTCCGGAGGGACAGGTCAGCACGCAGAGCGAATCGCCCGCCGGATTCAAATCCGGAATGGTGCTGATGTCGATACAGGGCGGCGTTCCGATAATTCCCGCGTACATAAAACCGAGAAAGCACTTTTACAGCAGGCTTGTCGTTGCCCTGGGAGAACCCTTCGACGTGACCGCAAGATACGGCGCGCGTCCGAAATTCTCACAGCTTGACGAAGCGGCGGCCCTGCTTTACGAAAAAGATCTTCTGCTGGCGCAGCTCGCCTCCAGAGAAAGGAATTGAAGATGATCTACAACACAGACAGAGAGCGGTTCCGCAAATACGCGGAACCGGAGGAATTCGACAGGATAGTCGAATACGGTTCCGTGACGGAAATGTGGAAAAGCATACTTCCCGGAGTCTGCCGCCTCACGGCGATAGAGGACGACGGCAAAAAGTATACCTTCGCAAAGCTCGAGGACGACGCGGGACACGTCCGTCCCCTGCTCCGCTCATATAAGCGCGTCGGCATTCTCGCGCGCAACAGCTACGGCGCCGTATGCGCGTATCTCGCCGCCGTCACCGGAGGCTGCGCCGCGCTGATACTGCCGCCTCAGCTCCCCGCGGACGCCGTTTACGGCTGCTGCATGAAGTTCGGCGTCGAGGCGCTCATATACGATCCCTCCCTGTCCGACAGTCTTGCCACGGTAAAAGCCGCGGCGCCGTCTTTTCCGCTCATCAGCTTCGACGACCGTTCGGAGGTATACGCCCCCGCGGTCGACGCCGCGCCGTCCGACCCGTGCGTGATAATGTTCACGGGCGGCACCACCGGAAAAAGCAAGGGCGCTCTTCTCAGTCACCGCGCCGTCATGCAGGGCACCGTCAACGGCTGCTACGGATATAAAGGCGTTTTCGGTCAGAGATATATGCTGATACTTCCTCTGTCCCACGTTTTCGGACTGATCAGGAACCTTATGACCTCGCTTTACACCGGCAGCACGCTTTTCATCTGCCGCAACAATAAAGATATGTTCCGCGATATCGCGGTCTTCCGCCCGACCGTGCTCGTTCTCGTTCCCGCGCTTGCCGAAATGGCTCTTTCCCTTTCGCGCAAGTTCGGCAAAAACATGCTCGGTCCCGATCTGCGCCACATAATCTGCGGCGCCGCCGCCGTTTCGCCGTATCTGATCACGGAATACCCGAAGACAGGCGTTTCGCTCCTCGCCGGATACGGTCTGACCGAATCCGCAAACCTCGTTTCCGGCAACCCGGAATCGCTCGACAAACCGGAATCCGTCGGCATCCCGTACCCGAACCAGCAACTGCGAATCGAGGACGGCGAGCTGTGGCTCAAGGGAGACAACATGATGGACCGTTACGTCGGCGACCCTTCTGAAAACGAAGCCGCGTTCACCGACGGCTGGTTCCGCACGGGCGATCTCGTAAGGATCGACGAAGACGGCTTCCTTTACATCACCGGCAGGATCAAGGAGATAATAGTGCTGCCGAACGGCGAAAACGTATCGCCCGCCGAGGTCGAGGCTCACTTCAACGAGCCTGATTTCATCCGTGACAGTCAGGTCTTCGAGGACGTCCTGCCCTCCGGCGCGCACATACTCGCGCTCGAGGTCGTGCCGAGAGCCGAGGCGCTTTCGGGCGTTTTGGGCGACGTGAAGGCGTTCATCGTCTCGCGCCTTGAGGAAATAAACGAAAAGCTCCCGCCGTACCAGCGCGTGAGCCGCATCACCGTACGCGACTCGGATTTCGAGAGGACTCCGAGCATGAAGATAAAAAGATACGCAAAGTGCAAATGAAAAAAGAAGAAATAAGAGAAAAACTGCTTGACATACTCCGCTCCGCCTCAGACGACGAGAGCGTCGTCGACGTCTGCACAGACGACTCGGTTCTTCAGACCGACCTCGGGCTTTCGTCCGTAAATATGCTCTACACCGTCATAGCGATAGAGGAGACATTCAACATCAGATTCGAGGACGTTACCGTTTCGTCCTTCCGCACCTTCGGCGACGTGGTGTCGTACGTGGAGAAAAAGCTGTCATGAAATGGACGCCCGGCGAATGCGTTAAAGGCGATATCGTAAGAGTCAGACTCGGCTCCGTATATCATTACGGCGTTTTCGTGTCGGAGGATGAGGTGATCCAGTTCGGATACCCTCCCCTGCCGGAATTCGCCGACAAAAACGCCGACCCGCGCGTATGCGCCGTCGACGCCGACACCTTCTGCTGCGGTAAGATGATCGAACGCGGCATCCCCGTCAGATCCGACAAGAGCGTGCGCCGCACGCCCGATGAAGCAGTCGCGCTCGCCCGTTCGCGTATAGGCGAGGGCGGATACAACGTGATCCACAACAACTGCGAGCACTTTGCAAGGGAATGCGTTCTCGGCGCGAAAAGGAGCGAGCAGGAGGAGGAGCTGCGCCGCAGATGGCACCGCCACGGTCTGCTCGACGTGTACGTGATGCCCGTGCCGGACGGCGCGGAGCCCGGGCACGTTGACGATCCGGAGCGCGAAGCGTACATATACGCGGCAGCGGATCCGTCCGTCAGGCTTTGCAGATATCTCGTCTGGGAGCTGCTCGGCAAGGCTCTGCGCAGATCCTCCGGGATCGATATTTCCGCTCTCCGTTTCTCCCGCGCTCTGAACGGCAAATGGTCCGCCGACGGCGCGCCGGAATTCTCTCTTTCCCACTGCCGGGGCGCGGTGTGCGTCTCCGTATCGGATACGCCCTCCGGCGTCGATATCGAGAACAACGACGCGTTCGACCGCTTCGGCGACAAGAGCGTAGCGGCGGCGCGGATGCTCTGCCACGGCGAGCACGCCGACGGCAGGGACGGACTTCTCGCCGTCTGGACAAAAAAGGAGAGCATCTTCAAAATGACTGCCGGCACGGTCTTCGAGCCGAAAAGCATAAAACTCAAAAGATATGAAACGTCGTCGTTCCGCCTGCCCGGTCTGCCTGATCTGACGGTATCCGTCGCCGGCAGAACGTCCGCTCTGCGCTGCTACGTATGCGGCGCCGACGGGATCCGCGGAGTGACGCCTCAGAAAATGTGATATAATGCCTTTTGTTTACGCCTTATGCGCGCTTGCCGCGCTTTACATTATATTCGCCGTCGGACCGGCTGTTGTGGCTTATTCGCTCGTTTCGGGCAAAAAGAGCGCCGTTCCGTTCGAGCGGATGAACGCGGGCGGCACGTATTACGAGCCTTACGTCGCCTCACTTTCGGAAAACATTAAATACTGCCGTACCCTTCCGTCGGAAAGACTGACGACGGATTCCGGCGATGGGCTGACCCTCTGCGCCGATCTTACAGACTGCGGCTCCGACACGGTCGTCATGCTCGTTCACGGCTTCCGCGGAGATCCGGCGCTCAACTTCTGTACGCAGAAGCGTTATTTCACCGGGCTCGGGATCGGCACGCTCACGGTATATCTTCGCGGACACTCCGTCAGCGGCGGGGATTCCTGCACGCTCGGGATAAACGAACGAAAGGATCTGACCGTTTGGGCTGAATATCTGCACAGACTCGGTAAAAAGAATATATTTATATACGGCGTCTCAATGGGAGCGTCGACCGCGGCTTTCGCCGCCGCCGAATACGACCCGTCGTACGTCCGCGGACTGATACTCGACTGCGGATACACGGACCCGTATACACAGATCGGGCGCGACTGCCGTCGCAGACGTCTGCCGGCGCCGCTCATCATGCCGATCGTCAACCTGTTTTTCAGGATCAGGCGCGGCGTGGATCTGAGACTCAACACGACGGACGCGCTTTCAAAGACGACGATCCCGGTCCTGTTCATACACGACAGGCGCGACCCCACGGTGCCTTACGGCGACACCGAAAAGAATTTCGCCGCCTGCGCGTCGAAAAAAGACCTTATAACGGTTGACTGCGGTCAGCATACGCTTTCCTTCCTCGCCGGAGGCGAGCCGGTGCGCGGCGCGGTCACGAAATTCATAAAAGACAACTCGGAGGAAAAAAATGAAAAACTTCATAATAATGGCTGACGGCACGTGCGATCTCGACAAAAAGGTCGCCGCCGAATACGACGTAAAGATAGTTCCCGGGCATCTCGTTTTCCCGGACAAGGGCGACATCCCCGCTTTTTTTGACTGGGAGAAGGTCAGCCGCGATCAGTTCTACGCGGATCTGAAAAAGGATCCCGAAGGATACAGCACCTCGCCCGCGAACGTCGAGGAATTCGCCCTCGCCTTCGAGCCGTACGCCGCAGCCGGCGACGACGTTCTCGTAATGACGATCTCGTCAGGCATAAGCGGCGCGTTCAACTTCGCCGGCAGAGCCGCCGAGCAGGTGATGAAAAAATATCCGCAGTCAAAGATCGAGGTCGTGGACTCGCTCCGCTTCGGTCCCGGCTTCGGTCTCATGGCTATATACGCGTCGGAGCTGCGCGCCTCGGGCAAAACGATGGAAGAGGTAAAGGCGTGGCTTGAGGAAAACAAGAACCGCTTCCACCAGGCGGGCTGGCTCGACGATCTGTCGTTCGTCGCCAAAAAAGGCAGACTCACCCACGCGAAAGCGTTTTTCGGGACTCTCGCCGGCGTCAAGCCCATAGGCGAATTCGACTACAACGGTCTGACCACCGTTCTCGGCAAGGTAAAGGGCGCGAAAAAGGCTTACTCCGTACTGCTTTCATATATAGAGGAGACGATCGAGGATCCCGGATCCCAGATGATAGTCATCGCTCAGACGAACCGTCTGCCCCAGGCGGAGGAATACAAAAAGCTGCTTGAAGAAAAATTCCACCCGAAGAAGGTCGTCATCCGCGACGTATATCCGTCCTGCGGCATAAACGTGGGACCGGGTCTCATGGCGGCGTACTACGTCGGCAAGCCCATCTCGCAGGACCTGTCCGTCGAACGCGCGATAATCGAAAAGCACGCCGAATAACGCTCCTGCGCCGCGGCGACGGCTGTGTCGCCCGCCTTCATATCCTCACTTCCGGGGGAGCGTAACGCCGCCCGGACAAAAGCAAAAAACCGGACAGGACAAATAATACATGGCAAACAGAAGGATCAACGGCAGACATCTTGAAAAAATGCTCAAGAACGGTCTGCGCAATCTCGTATTGCACAAAGAAGAAGTAAACAGGCTGAACGTTTTCCCCGTCGCCGACGGCGATACGGGCACGAACATGGCGCTTACGCTGCGCCACGGTCTTTCATCCGCTCCGTCCCGCAACGAGGTCGGCGCGTATCTGAAGCCCGTTTCCGAGGGGATGCTGATGGGGGCGCGCGGTAATTCCGGCGTTATACTCTCCCAGCTTTTCAAGGGTATGTTCACGGAGCTGAGCCGCTGCGGCTGGATCGGCCCCGGCGAGCTTCGCAACGCCCTGATAAGAGCGTATAAAACGGCGTACGCCGCGGTAGTGTACCCGGTAGAGGGTACTATACTCACCGTCGCGCGCGAGGGCATAGAGCATATACGCGCACAGATCGACCGGAACACGACGATAGAAGCGATACTGTCGATGTACACGGCGGAGATGAGGAAAAGCCTCGCCTTCACGCCCGAGCTGCTTCCGGCGCTCAAGGAAGCCGGAGTCATAGACAGCGGCGCGTACGGATATATACTGATATTCGAAGGCATGCTCGATCAGCTTTACGGTAAGGAGCACGTCGTCAAAAAGGAAAACGAGGCAGATGCCGCGCCGGAGACCGCGGCGGCGTCCGATACGTCGCTGTTCAACGAAAACAGCGCGTTCGAGGAGGGCTACTGCACGGAATTCATTCTGCAGCTCATGCGCTCGTCCGAATACGATCAGCATTTCGATCTGAAAAAATTCACAAGCGATCTGAGCCTTTACGGCAATTCTCTCGTCGTCGCGGCAGACGGCTCGCGCGTCAAGGTACACATCCACACGAAAAAGCCCGGAAGGGTGATCGCCGCCGCGCAGGAATACGGCGAATTCGTGACGTTCAAGCTCGAGAACATGCAGCTTCAGCACAACGAGGTGCTGAAGACCGCGGACGAAAACAAAAAGCCTCTCGGCATAATCGCCGCGGTGAACGGCGACGGGATCGCAAAAACGTTTTCGGAGCTCGGCTGCGACAAAATCGTCGTCTGCGGCGAAACGATGAACGCCTCCGCGGAGGACTTCGTGAAAGCGCTGTCCGGGATAAACGCAAAACGCGTGGTGATACTCCCGAACGATAAAAACGTGATAATGGCGGCGGAGCAGGCGGCGCGCATAACGGGCGCCGAAAACGTTACGGTACTGCCGAGCAGGAGCCCCGCCGAGGGATACTACGCGCTCGCAATGGATCTGCCCGACAGCGACGACGTCGAAAGACGCGTGAAGCTGATGAATGAAGGCTTGCAGAGCACGGCTACGCTGACGGAATCCGTCGCGGTGCGCGACTTCGAGCACGGAGATCTCAAATGCCGCGCGGGCGAGGAGATAGTTATGCTCAACGGCGCGCCCGCCGCGTCGTCGACGGACTGGTGTGACTGCATAATCACCGCGCTTTCGCAGATCCCCGGGATAGAGGACGCGGACAGCTGCGTGATATTCCGCGGAAAGGACGTGTCCGAGGAGAAGGAAGCGATCCTCATACAGCGTATATCGGAGGTATATCCGTGTCTTGAAGCCACGCCGATCGACGGCGGGCAGAGCGTGTATCATTTCATCGTTGGAGTGTCAGTCTGATGGGGCCTTTGCAGATAATACTTATCGCGGCGGGCGCCGTACTGCTGCTTTTCGTCATACCGGTGCTCGCGATGTCGTTCGTACTGTATTCGATACTGCTGCTCCGCACGAGCAAAAAGAAATGGGGACACACGTGCAGCTTTCCCGACGATCCCGAGTACGTCAGGATGTACAACAGGGGTCTTGAATGGGAAAAGACCGTGACGGACAAAAAACGTCCGGTCGAGGTCAAAAGCGGAAGATACCGCCTCGTCGGCGAATATTTCGATTTCGGCGCGGACAGAGCCGTGCTGATAATCGCGGGGCGCACCGAATCGTATCAGTATTCGTACTACTTCGCGTCCGGATACGAGGGAAAGGGATATAACGTCCTCGTAATAGACAACCGCTGCCACGGCGACTCGGACGGCCGTATAAACCGCCTCGGATACGGTGAATACAAAGATATAATCGAATGGTGCCGCCTGCTCGGACGGCTCGGGAACAAGGCTGTCGTGCTGCACGGCATATGCATCGGCGCGTCGACCGCGCTGTTCGCCGCCGTCTCGGAAAAATGTCCCGACAACGTCGCCGCCGTCGTAACGGAGGGGATGTACGTCAATTTCTACGAATCGCTGAAAAATCATATACTCGAAAAGAAAAAACCGCTGTTCCCGATACTTCAGGGCACAGCCGTGCATCTGTTCTTCATATCCCGCGCGAACGTCGTGACGGACGGACCGATCAAAAGGATAAAAAAGATGCGCCGCCCGATACTGATGATACAGAGCAGACAGGACACGTATTCCTTGCCGGAGCTGGCGCAGAAGCTTTACGACGCCTGCCCGTCGGAGAACAAAAAACTCGTATACTTCCCCGTCGGTGCGCATTCGCGCGTCAGGATAAACGACGAGCGGGGCTACGACGAAGTTGTCCACGCGTTTCTTAACAAAACGCTCGGCTGACGCCGCGCACCGGTCCGTATAAAAACGTTTCATTGCCTTCGGGCTGAAAATAAAAATAAAATTGACGGCAAAGCCGTCGGAAAGAGGTACATATGTATTGCAAGAATTGCGGAGCACAGCTCCCCGACAACGCCACCTTCTGCACCGAGTGCGGAGCGGCGCAGCAGCCGCAGCAGGCGCAGCAGCCCCAGCAGCCCCAGCAGCCGCAGTATCAGCAGCCGTACACCCCCGTCGTCACCGGTCTCAACGACACCCCGATCCTCGTCACCGGTATACTCGCCGTAGTATTATCGGAGCTCGGCATCGTAGGTCTTATCCTCGCGATCGTGAACAAGAAGAAGGTCAAGGAATTCCTGGCTCAGGGCGGACAGCTCGCCGGCAAAGCGAAAGTCGGTAAGATACTCGGCACCGTAGGTCTCATACTCAGCATATTTATGATAGTCTATCTGGTAATTATGATAGGTATAGCCATTGCCGGAATAGCAGGAGCAGCTTCTTCCGGCGCGTTCAATTATTGATCGCACGGCTAAAAACGTCCCGAAAGGGGCGTTTTTTCATTTTCCGGCACGTTCGCGGCGCCGCTCCGCCGTTCATATCATCCCGAGCAAAGCTTTCATGTCATCCCGAGCACAGCGAAGGATCTCCTTCGACTGCCGCCGCACAAAAATCCGCCCGCCGCGCGAACCGCATAACCTTCCCCTCTTGGGGAAGGGGGACCGTTACCTTCCCCTCTTGGGGAAGGGGGACCGCTTGCGGTGGATGAGGCGAACGCCATTTTCACCTTTATAAAGCGGTGGATGAGGCGATCTACCTTGTTCCGGTGCTGCCCCACCACAGCCCCGAACGCGATGATCCGGCAGAGCCGGATCATAAAGAAAAAACGCCGCTTCCGCTCATACCGCTGCCGTCCCGGGCGGAGGATCCGATCACTTGAAATTTTTTATTTTCCCGAATAAACTCCTTTTATTTGTCAACAATGAAAAAAAGGAGGTCGTTATGAAATACAGAGGTTTACTGATTTTTACTGCGCTCGTTCTGATCACGTCCGTTCTCTGCTCCGCGCTGCCGGTAAACGGCGAGGTCGGCTTATACGACAAGGTCGTGCGGCTCCACGTCATCGCAAATTCCGACAGCGAAGAAGACCAGGCGCTGAAGCTCGCCGTGCGTGATTCGCTTCTTTGCGAGGTCGACGGGCTCGTGTCCGGCGCGTCCGACGCGAATGAAGCGAGGCGGATAATCGAAGAAAACGCCGGCAGACTCACGGAAGTCTGTGAAAAGACCGTCGCCGAAAACGGCTCGGATCAAAGCGTTTCGATCGAGCTCGGATATGAAAAATATCCCGAAAAATGCTACGACGGCGTTACGCTTCCGTCCGGAGATTATTACTCCGTAAGGGTAAAGCTCGGCGAAGCGTCCGGTCACAACTGGTGGTGCGTTCTTTTCCCGCCGCTTTGCGTCGGCGCTGCGAAGGATAAAAGCGAAGTGATGGCGGCGGCGGGGCTCACGCGCGACGAGGTTGGCGTGATGACGGAAAACGACGGCGGAGGCTACGTCCTGAAATTCCGCATAATAGAGTTTTTCCGCCGTTCTTTCTCCTCCCGATGACAAAATCTTTTTAAAAAATTTGTTAAACGTCTTGCATTCAGCGGATTTTATGCTATAATATACCGGAAAAATAAAAGGAAATAAGGTACATATTATGGCAAAATTCGAGAGAATAGGCGTACTCACCTCCGGCGGAGACGCGCCCGGCATGAACGCGGCGGTCCGCGCAATCACACGCTCCGCGCTGCTTCGCGGCGTTGAGGTCATGGGCATTTACGGCGGATATCAGGGTCTTATGGACGACGAAATGAAGCTGTTCCATTCAAGCGACGTTTCCGGCATAATCTCGCGCGGCGGCACGATCCTTTACTCGGCGAGAGCGCTTGATTTCAAGACCGAGGAAGGCATGGCGAAGGCTATAGCCAACTGCAAAAAGAACCGTATCGACGGTATCGTCGCGATAGGCGGCGACGGCACGTTCCGCGGAGCGACAGATCTGTCCGTCCGCGGCATTCCTACCGTCGGCATTCCCGGAACGATCGACAACGACATTTCGTCCACCGACTATACGATAGGCTTCGATACGGCGATGAACACCGTTACGGATCTTATAGACAAGCTCCGCGACACGTGCGAATCACACGCTCGCTGCAACGTGGTCGAGGTCATGGGACGCGGCGCCGGCGACATAGCGATACAAAGCGGTTTGGCGACCGGAGCGATAGCGATAGCCGTCGGCGAGATCCCGTTCGACGAGGAAGCCGCGATCGCACGCATAAAAGAAGCGCGCGCGAACGGCAAACGCAATTTCATCGTCGTTGTGGCGGAAGGCAAGGAGAATTACGCCGAGGGCTTCACGAAACGCATCGAAGAGAAGACCGGCATCGAATCCCGCTTCACCCGTCTGGGTCACGTACAGCGCGGCGGCAACCCGACTCTCCGCGACAGAGTCACCGCCACGATGATGGGTTCGTTCGCCGTCGACAGACTGCTCGAAGGTCAGTCAGACATAGTCGTGTGCGAGCGCAACAGTCAGATCGTGTCGATGAATATCGGCTTCGCCCTCAAGGTCGACAAGATGTTCAAGCACAAGCTCACCGAGGAAGAGATCGCGGCGATCAGCCCCGAGGATCTTTCAAAGATGAAGGCGATCTGCGAAGAACGCCAGGCGAAAAAAATGGCGATGTACAACACCGCGGCGATCACCTGCAAATAAAATAACGACCGTCCCGCGCAAGCGGGACGGCTTTTCATTTTGCGCGGCAAACGTGCGTTCCGGACGCGGTTTCCCGTCATCCCGGGCGCAGCTTTCAGTCATCCTGAGCGCAGCGAACTACCTTCCCCTTTTGGGGAAGGGGGACCGCTTGCGGTGGATGAGGCGAACGCCGTTTTCACCTTTATAAAGTGAATCGCTTGCGGTGGATGAGGCGATCTACCTTGTTCCGGTGCTGCCCCCCCACAGCCCGGAACGCGATGATCCGGCAGAGGGGGATGACGAGCCTTGCGCCGCCGGTGGCGGATACAGCAAGGCGAGGAAGGCGCAGCGGTCGAATAAGTCGAGCGCTGGCGCGGCAGCGCCGCGAAGACTTCCCCTGGGTTCCGCAAGCGGGGATTCAATCAGGTTCCTCGAAACTTCACCCGGAGACTCGCGCCCCATCAATTCACGAAATTGATGGAGGGGAAGAGGGGGTTTGGGGGTTATGAGGGGTGGGACCCCCAAGGCGAACGGGGAGCTGAGCACGTACGGTCGAGCCGCCGCGTCCGGTCATCCAGGATCTCCTTCGATTCCCACCGCACAACAGATCAGCGCGCTGTATACTGTTTTCAGCAAATTTTTAATTTTATCCGACGTTTTCGCTTTTTCGATTGTTATATTGTGTGAGAGGAGGTGCGTTATGTCAGGCAAACCGGATCCCGGCGCGTTTTATCTGCGTCACCGCGATCATATTTACCGTCTTTGTTATGCGTACATGAAGCGTCGGGCGGACGCCGAGGACTGCTGTGAAGACGTTTTTGTCCGCGCGCTCACCCGAGCCCCGGAATTCAAAGATGAGGATCACGAACGAAAATGGCTGACCGTCGTCGCCGGTAATATCTGCAAAAACCGCCTCCGGCGCGAAAAGCTTCTCTCCGTGCTTTCGCTCGACAGCGTGCCCGAACCGGAGGCTCCCGAGGAGGACGGCGGCGTGCTTGCGGCGGTGCGGTCTCTTCCGCCCAAATATAAAGAGGTCGTTCTCCTGCATTATTACGAGGGCTATACGTCCGAGCAGATATCGCAGATGCTCAGATGCCCGGCGTCAACGGTCCGCAACCGTCTGAAGGACGCCCGCGCCATGCTCAAAGAACTTCTTCACTGAAGCGCACGCCTTGATTATTCGGAGGTAATTATGGATAATTTTATCGGATCGGAACTTACGAAAGAGCTTGAAAACGTCGTTTTGTCCGCGGATTCGTCGGAGCGGATCTTCAAAAGCGTAAAAAAAAGAAGCGCCGCGGCACCGCGGCGTGCAGCCGTGACGGTTCTCGCCGTGCTTGTCGCCGTCTGCGCGGCGGTCTCGTCCGCCGTCGTCATATCTGACCGCGCACGTGACACGGTTCAGACGGAGCCGACGCCGTCCGGCAGCCCTGACGGGTCGGGCGGAACGGCACTTCCGGGCCCCGGAACGCGGTACACCGTACGCGGCGAAGATCTCACGGACGCCGAGGCGGGCGAATACTTCGCCGTCAATCTTCCGTGGATACTGTCCTCGCTGTCGTCGTCCGGCATCGAAGCTGACGGCGCGAAAGTGTCCGAAAAAGGATACTGCCACGTAAAATACGACGCGGAAAACGATATCTGCGTGACCGACACCGGCTTCCGCGACTACATCCTTTTCTCGGGAGACGTCCCGGTCGCGATACTCACCCTCTGCAAGGAAAACGGCGCGATAAGCTGCTCCCCCGCGTTCGGCGGCGAATGGTTCGGCGCTTACGGCGAGTTTCTGAAGGCGCACGCGGGGACGCCGCTGCTGTTCGTTTATCTCGGTTCCGTTGAAGCGGTCGTACTGCCGGACGGCTCCTTCTTTGCCGTTTCCGATTTTCCGACGGACGGAGTCAGCGAAAAACTCGATTACAACGCGTTATACAACGAACGCGCCGTATACACGCCGTGAAAACGGGAGACCGGCTTTCCTCCGTCACCGCCTGCAGCCTTCTGACCGCGCTTTTCGTCTGCGGCGCGGTATTCACCGCCGCGGCGGAGAACGCGTCGTTTTCTGACAAATCTCTTCTGTCGTCCGCGGCAAACACCGGCTTCTTCTTCTCTTTTTCGGCGGTTTTCGTCTGTGTTTTCGCGCTTTCGCTGATACGCGGAGCGGACGCGGTCAGACGTTCGCTCCTCCTCATATCATACTGCGCGTACGCCGTTATTTGCATGACTCTGACCGACGACGCCTTCTTCTGCCTCGGAGCGTGCCTGATACTTCTGCCCATATGCGTGTTCGTATGCGGCGGCGCGGGACTTTTCACCGTGGGACGGCGTTTCCTCACTGCCGTTTGCGCGGCGGCGTTCATATATTTTGCCGTTTTTTTCTCGATACAGACGGTTTGCAGATACCTCACGCTCTCAACTCCGTGCTTTGATTTCGGCATTTTTTCTCAGATGTTCCGGAGCATGTCAAAGACGGGGCTGCCGTATACCACTTGCGAACGTGAGACGATGCTGTCGCATTTCGCCGTTCACGTGTCGCCCGTTTACTACGTTTTTCTGCCCGTTTACATGGTCTTCCCGTCGCCCGTAACTCTGCAGATCATGCAGGCGCTTACGCTCGCGTCAGGAGTCATACCGGTGTGTCTGATCTGCCGCAGACGAGGGCTGTCATACGCCGCGTCAGCCGCTTTCGTTCTGCTTTACGTGCTTTACCCCGCGCTCGGCGGCGGCACGTATTACGACGTGCACGAGAACAAATTCCTTTCCCCTTTGCTTCTGTGGATGTTTTATTTTTCTGAGAGCGGAAAGCTCCCGTTCTCGGCGTTATTCGCCCTTCTCGTCTGTCTTGTGAAGGAGGACGCGCCGGTATACGTTATCTTTGCCGCGCTGTACTATATGATATCAGCCGCAGACAAAAGGGAGAAGGCGGCGTACGCCGGGATCGGCGGCGGCGCAATGCTGTACTTTTTCACGGTGCTGACGCTGCTGTCAAAATACGGCGACGGCGTCATGACGTACAGATATTCAAACTTTATGGCGAAGGGCGACACGTCGCTTCTTTCCGTAGTATTGAACGTCATCAAAGCCCCGGCTTTCGCCGTGTATGAGATCTTTAACGTTCAGGGCAAAACACCGGACGTCTCAAAGCTCGTTTTCATTCTGCAGACGGTGCTTCCGACAGGCGCTCTGCCGTTCTTTATAAAGCGGTACGAACGAATGATCCTTATCTGTCCGTTCGTGCTCGTCAATCTCATGCCGGATTACGTGTATCAGCACGACGTTTTCTTCCAGTACACGTACGGATCGTTCGCTTTTCTGCTTTTCGCCGCGATCCTTAATTTTTCGGATCTGTCCGAAAAGACGAAAAAGGTGACGGCTGTATTCGCGCTGTGCGCGGCGACGTTTTTCTGCACGCAGACCGTGTGGCGGAGGGCGACGTATCTCAAAGCCTATCTGTCAGACAAGCAGACTTACGACGAGATCAGGACAGAGCTTGAAAGCATCCCCGAGGACGCCTCCGTGTCCGCGACGTCTCTGTTTTGCGCCGCCGCGTCGGGCAGACGGGAGCTGTACAGCCTGAACAACAGCAAAAACGCACACAAAACCGATTACGCCGCGATAGACCTTCGCTGGTCTTCATACGCGAAGTACCGCGAGGCCTACGATAAAGACCCCGAATACGAGATCGTTTATGAAAAAGAGGGACGGGCGGTAATATACCGGTTGAAGGATCCCGCAGGATAAGGCTTGCCGCACCCGGCAAAGGACACGCCGACGGTACGTGATTTCTAAAACAGATCTTATCCGTGCCGTCCCGAGCGCAACTTCCTGTCATCCCGAGCGCAGCGAACTACCTTCCCCTCTTGGGGAAGGGGGACCGTTACCTTCCCCTCTTGGGGAAGGGGGACCGCTTGCGGTGGATGAGGCGAACGCCATTTTCACCTTTATAAA
>CACWOQ010000064.1 GCA_902762505.1 uncultured Ruminococcus sp.
TTAGTTGAAAATCAGGTTGGTTTGCATGCTCGTCCGGCTACGTTCTTTATTCAGAAAGCGAACTCGTACAAGAGCTCGATCTGGGTCGAAAAGGGTGACAGACGCGTCAACGCCAAGAGTCTTTTGGGCGTTCTTTCTCTCGGAATAACGAAGGATACCGAGATCACGCTCATAGCTGACGGAGTTGATGAGATAGACGCGCTGAACGGCCTTGAGGATCTTATTGAAACAGGCCTTTCGGACTGAGCAAAATATGAAGAACAGAGCGGATATTATACCTGTCCTTTGAACGGGCGGGTGTTTTATCCGCTTTTTTATCGGTATGAACGAAAGAACTGAATATCTACGCAAAAAGGCTCTCAGACTGCCGCTTTCGCCGGGCGTTTATATCATGAAGAACGCGCGCGGCGAGGTCATATACGTCGGAAAGTCGGCGGCGCTCAAAAACCGTGTGTCGCAGTATTTTTCCGGCTCCGCCAAAAACCGCAAAACGGAGATGATGGTCTCGTCCGTCTACGACTTCGACTACATCCTCTGCGACACGGAGACGGAGGCGCTCGCGCTCGAGAACGTGAAGATCAAGCAGTATGAGCCGAAATACAATATAAAACTCAAGGACGACAAGAATTATCCGTATATCAAGATCACGAAGGAGGAATATCCGAGACTCGTGACAGTCAGATCCCGCACGGGCGACGGCGGAAAATACTTCGGTCCTTACACGAACAGCGCCACCTGCCGCGGGATAGTGCGCTCCGTCAGTCAGACGGCTCAGCTTCCGACGTGCGGCAGGACCTTCCCGCGCGATATCGGCAAAACGAGACCGTGCGTCTATTACCAGATAGGCCGCTGCTGCGCGCCGTGTACCGGAAAAATAAGCCGGGAGGAATACGCGGAGTACGTGAAGGAAGCGGAGAATATCCTGAAGGGCGACATCACGGACGAAAAGAACAGGCTGACGGCGCTGATGGAGCGCGCGGCGGAGGAGCTCAATTTCGAGCTTGCCGCGAACTGCCGCGACAGGATAAAGGCGCTCGAGGCGCTGTATGACAAACAGAAGGTCGTCTCCTCGCCCGATACGTTCGCCGACGCCGTCGGCATATACACGGACGACGATATGACCGTCGTGTCGTTCTTCTTCATACGCGCCGGGATGATCTCCGATACCGAAGTCGACGAATTCGTCGGCGGACATATAGGCGCGGAGGAGCTTTCCGCTTTCATCGCGTCGGTATACGACGTAAGGGAACCGGCGAGGGAGATCCTCGTCTCATCCGAGCTCCCGCAGGAGGAGGCGGACGCGCTGTCCGCTCATCTGACGGAAAAATACGGCAGAAAGACCGAGGTCCGCGTGACGCTCCGCGGCAAAAACAAGGCGCTTTGCGCAATGGCGCGTGAAAACGCGTCGTTTCGCGCGAAGCTTCTGCGCGAGAGTACGGAAAGAGAGACGCAGATACTCGGAAAGCTCGCGCAGACGCTTCGCCTCGAGGTGGTGCCGGACAGGATCGAATCGTACGATATCTCAAATTTCGGCAACGACAACATAACAGCCGGCATGATAGTGCTCGAGGGCACGAAGTTCAAAAAATCGGATTACCGCGTTTTCAATATCAAGGAAACTGAGCACGAGGACGATTATACCTCGATGCGTGAGACGATAAGGCGGAGGATAAGGAACACCACCGTGAAAAAGTCGCCCGCGTTCCCGACCCTGCCGGATCTCATACTGCTTGACGGCGGCAGAACTCACGTCGCCGCCGTCCGGTCCGTGCTTGAAGAAGAGGGGGTCGACGTACCCGTCTTCGGAATGGTCAAGGACGACTACCATAAAACCCGCGCTCTGTGCGACGACGAAAACGACGTCGACATCAGCCGCGACAAGGCGCTGTATATGTTCATATACCGCGTGCAGGAGGAGGTACACCGCTTCGCGATAACGCGTATGTCAAACGCCAAACGCAAAACGATGAAGACCTCGTCGCTTGAAAAAATAAAAGGCATAGGTCCGGCAAAGGCGAAAATGCTTCTTACGCGGCTCGGCTCGCTTACCGCCGTGAAAAACGCGACCGCGGATCAGCTCACCTCGGTCCCCGGAATAACGGAGAAGACGGCGGAGGAAATAATGAAATATTTTAAGAAGGATGACTGACATGAATATAATCACAGGCTCTGCAAGGGGAACAAAGCTTTTGACGCTTGAAGGCGAGGCTACGCGCCCGACGCTGCAGCGCGCAAAGGAAGTAATTTTCTCGGCAATTCAGTTTGATATAGAGGGCAGAGAGGTGCTCGATCTTTTCGCCGGGAGCGGTCAGCTCGGACTCGAGGCACTGTCACGCGGAGCGTCGCGCGCCGTTCTCGTCGACAGATCTGCCGAGGCGTTCGACGTGATCAAGGCAAACGCGCAGAAAACGCATCTTTACAAAAACTGCCGCATCGTGAATTCGGACTACGCGGAATATCTGCGCGGCGCGAAAAGATCCGGCGCAAAATTCGGGCTCGTCTTTATCGATCCGCCGTACTCTTCGGGACTTCTCGCTCCGGCGCTGAAGGCGGTTTATGAAAGCGGTGTTCTGACCGACGCCGCGATCGTGTGCGCGGAATGGGAAAAGGACACGCTGTTTGAAGAGGAACCGTCGCTTTCCCGTATGTATAACGTTTCAAAGATCTATAAATCCGGAAGGATATATTTCTACAAGCTTGAACCGATAGCAAAGGAGAATTGAAGATGAAAAGAGCTCTCATTCCCGGCAGCTTCGATCCGGTGACCGTCGGTCACGAGGATATTATCGCGCGCGCCGCCGCGCTGTTCGACGAGGTGATCGTCTGCGCGTTCGTCAACGCAAACAAAACGTATATGTTTTCCGAGGAGGAAAGACTTGAATTTCTTCTCGCCGTCGCCGACGGATACGACAACGTCTCCGCCGACGTATCGCGCTCGCTCGTCACGGCGTACGCGCGCGAAAACGACTGCGACGTCATAGTCAAGGGCTGCAGGAGCGGTTTGAATTTTGAAGACGAGTACGAGCAGGCGCTCATCAACCGCGAGCTCGACCCCGAGATCGAAACGGTACTGCTGCCGGCGTCGCCGGAGCTGTCGTTCGTAAGCTCCACGATGGTACGTGAGATGATCCGCTACGGCGTCGACTGCTCGCAGTACGTCCCGAAGGCGATAAGAGACAGGATGTAAGAGCGTAAAACACGCCCGGACAGCGCAAAAACGCGCCGTCCGGGCTTTTTTTGCGCCTTTTTTTGTGTCGAATTATGTAAACTTTTTGTAAATGCGAAAAAACCTCTTGACTTTTTTTATCTGTGATATATAATAGAACTACACCGAGTGGAGCAAAAGTTCTGTAAGTGACAACCAAAAGTACACAATTGTGGAGAACTATGTGGAAAAAGTGGAATACCGGTGCAAAAGTGGAGAGAAAGAGAGGTGAGCCGGCGTGTTTTTAGGTGAATTCAATCATACCGTGGATAACAAGGGCAGAATGTTCGTGCCCGCGGCGTACCGCGACCAGCTCGTCGGCAAGTTCTACGTCTCCCGCACCGAGGACAAATGCGTCAAGCTCTACTCCAAGCCCGAATGGGACAAGTTCTGCGCAAGGTTTGAAAACATCCCGGGAGACAAAAACACCAAATCGAGCCGTTTCATCTTCCGTTACGCGTACGAGGTCGAGCTCGATTCGAGCGGACGTCTCCTCATCCCCGAAAAGCTCCGCGAGCATGCACAGATAAAAAAAGACGTCGTGATCATCGGCAGAAACACTCTCGCCGAGATCTGGGATGCAGACCTGTTCGCCAAATACGTTGAAGAAGAAGAGAACCAGGACGAGATCATGGAATACATCAACGAGGCAGGTATCCCGACGTGAGCAGGAACACGGGCGCATCGGATTTTACTCATTACTCCGTTCTGCTTGAAGAAACGGTCTCGGCTCTGTGCGTAAAGGGCGACGGGATCTATGCCGATCTCACGCTCGGCGGCGGAGGTCACAGCGAAAGGATCGCGTCTCAGCTGACGACCGGCAGGCTAATCTGCGTCGACGCGGACGAGACGGCGATAGAAGCGTCGAAGCTGAGGCTTGCCGGGTACTCCGACAGGATAACATACGTTCACAGCTTCAACGACAGGATCGGCGAAATACTCGACGAACTGGGCGTCCCGGCGCTTGACGGCGCGGTAGCCGACCTCGGAGTATCGTCCTTCCAGCTCGATAACGCGGAACGCGGATTCTCATATATGCACGACGCGCCGCTCGACATGAGGATGGACGAAAGCGCGGAAATATCAGCGTACGACGTCGTCAACGGCAAAAGTGAAGAAGAATTAAAAAAGATATTATATATATACGGCGAAGAAAGCTTCGCCCCGAGAATAGCCGCGGCGATATGCCGCGCGCGCCAGAGCTCACCGGTGAAAACGACGGGCGAGCTGACCGAAATAATCAAATCCGCAATGCCGGAGAAGGCGAAGGTCGGAGGACATCACCCCGCGAAGCGTTCCTTCCAGGCCATAAGGATAGCCGTCAATTCCGAGCTTGACAGACTTCAGAAGATGCTTGACACCGTTATAGACAGGCTCGCTCCGGGCGGTATCCTCGCCGTTATATCCTTCCATTCGCTTGAAGACAGAATAGTCAAAAACACGTTTGCTGAGGCTGCCAAGGGCTGCACGTGTCCGCCTTCGTTCCCGGTATGCGTGTGCGGGAATAAAGAAAAAGTAAAAATAATCACGAAAAAACCGATATTGCCCGGGGACGCGGAGCTTGAAGAGAATCCGCGAAGCAGAAGCGCAAAGCTCCGGGTGTGCCGTAAATTATAGAGGAGAAGAATATGAAAAACACCGCGATCGCCGTAAAAAACAACGCAGGCATTGAAAAAAAGCGCGTAAAAGCCGGGCTGAACGCCGTTGACGTAAACGCTCTGCCGAAAACGAAGATCATATCGAGCGTTTTCACGACGGACGCGGAAACACATAAGAGCATACCGTTCGGCGTGCTTTTCATGATATGCATTTTCACGATCGCCGCGATATTTATCACCTTTTTATCCGTGCGCGTGAATGAGGTCAACAACGAGATTTCGGATCTGAACAGTCAGCTTGCCGAGATCAGGGAGCAGACGGCTGAGGCAAAGGCGGACATCTTCGAGAAAAAGGACATAACGATGATCAGACAGACCGCCGAGGAGCTCGGCATGGTCCGTTCCGAATATCTGCCCGCCCACTACATAACCGTCAACACGGAAGACAGGGTCACCGTATACGCTGAGGAAGAGGAGCAACGGCAGATCGGCTTTGCCGCGCTTCTGTCCGCCGTCGGCGACAGCGTGTCTTCGTTTGTGGAATACATGAAATAAAAGCCGAATATAATGGACCGGTAAGCGGTTCGTGTCCGGCTGACGGACAGCTGTACACGGGTCAGCCGCCGATTGGCGGCCGGCCCTGTTTGATTACTTGAGGCAGGTTTGTGATGGCGAAGATAAAACCGAGAAAAATACATTGGCGGGAGATCGCTACCGCAGCCGTTTTCGTTCTCGTTGCGGCTGTCGCCGTTTGCCGCCTTTTTTATATGCAGGTCGTATCGTACGACAAATTCAAAAAGGACACGGCGGGGAGCATAAGCTCGGAAACGGGAATAAAAGCGTCCCGCGGGCTTATAGTCGACGCGAACGGCGTAGTGCTTGCGGATAACCGTACGGTCGAGCGCGTTTTCATTTCGCCCGCGGATATGAAAAGCGACGCGGAACGCCGCCTCGTGTCCGAAAACCTTTCGAGGATACTTGACGTCGATTACGACGTGATATATGAAAAAACGCTCAAAAAGAACCGCAAGGACGAGACGGTTAAGAAAAACGTCGAAAAGGAGGAGGCGGACATGGTCCGCGCCTTCGTATCGAAATACAATCTCAGCTCAGTCCATCTCATCACCTCGACGACGCGTTATTATCCGTATTCCAACCTTCTGTCGCACGTTCTCGGCTTCGTCGGAAGCGACAACCAGGGACTGTACGGTATAGAATATCAGTACAACACGTATCTGACCGGCGTTGACGGCAAGATAATCACGGCGAAAAACGGACTCGGTCAGGATATGCCGTACGACTATCAGCAGTATATCGAGCCGCAGAACGGCTACAAGCTCGTGCTTACGGTCGATTCAAACATACAGTCGATGCTTGAAAAGTATCTCGAGGAATGCCTTGAGGAATCGGGCGCCGACAACCGCGTTACCGGCGTGATAATGGACCCGAAGACCGGCGGGATACTCGCAATGGCGACGAAGCCGGACTTCGACTGCAACAACCCTTACGTGCTTGACGAAAAATCGCAGAAGGCGCTCGAGAATTCCGGATACGAGCAGGGGAGCGAGGAGTATATGAAGTACAATACCGAGCTTCTGATGACGATGTGGAAGAACAAGGCGATAAACGACACGTATGAGCCGGGCTCCACGTTCAAGCCGCTCACGGTCGCCATGGCGCTCGAGGAGACGCTCGTTACTCACAGCACCGCTTTCTACTGCCCCGGCTATCATCTCGTGGAAGGCTACGGACGCGTCCGCTGCCATAAGACGGAGGGGCACGGCGCGCTGACGCTCGATCTCGGACTTCAGCAGTCCTGCAACCCCGTTATGATGATGACGGCGGAGAAGATAGGCACGGAGACGTTCTACGATTATTACACGGCGTTCGGATACACGGGACTTACCGGAATAGATCTTCCGGGTGAGGCCGGAGGTATTTTCCACACAAGACACGATTTCAATAAAGTCGAGCTTTCCGTATATTCGTTCGGTCAGACGTTCAAAACGACGGCGATACAGCAGCTCACCGCCGTTTCGAGCCTCGCAAACGACGGAAATCTCGTAACGCCGCATCTCGTCAAACGCATAGAGGACGATCAGGGCAACGTTATAGCGGATTTTGAAACAAATATAAAACGGCAGGTGATCTCGTCAAAGATAGCGAACGAGGTAATGAGCGTGCTCGAAGAGGGCGTAGCAAACAAGCTCGGTTCGTCTAACGCCGGTGTGAAGGGCTACAAGGTGGCGGCAAAGACCGGTACGAGTGAAAAGAGAGACAAAAAGGATAAGGAAGGCGGATATTCGCTCCGCGTCGCATCCTGCATTTCGATAGCGCCCGCCGACGACGCGGCGGTATCTATGATAGTGATCGTCGACGAGCCCACGCTTTCACGTGAAGAAGGCTCGATGATCGCAGCGCCGTACAACAGCAAGATAATGGGCGAGGTGCTCCCGTATCTCGGATATCTGCCGTCCTACTCGGACGACGACGAGCAGTACAGAAGCGTCACTGTCGACACGTACGTCGGCAAGGACGCGGAAACCGCGAAATCCGAAGTGAAAAAGCTCGGGCTTTCCGTCGAGACCATAGGCGAGGGAACGACCGTACGCGGTCAGATGCCGGCGCCCGGCACGTCGATGACGGTAAGGAACGGCAAGATTCTGCTGTATATGACGAACGATCCGGACGTGAAATACGTTACCGTGCCCGATCTGCTCGGACGCGGAGTACAGGAATGCAAAGAGCTTTTACAGGCGTCGGGCTTCAACTCGGCTCTGACGGGAACGCCGTCGCAGTCGTCTCAATGCTACGCCGTAAAGCAGTACCCGGAGGCGGGAACGAAAGCAAAGGAAGGCACGGTCATAACCGTGGAATTCAGGATCTCTGAATCGGACGACGGCACACTTATCGATTAGGAGACTGTATTGACCCTGTACGATGTTCTGAAGGGCTTATCCGCGCGGTTCGTCACCGCGGACGCGGAGGCTTTGATAAAGGACGTTGTAAAAGATTCAAGGAAAGTTACCCCGGGATCCGTGTTTTTTGCGTGTCCGGGTGAAAACGGAGACGGCGGCGACTATGCGGAAGAAGCCGTACGATCGGGCGCCGTCGCGGTGATCTGTGAAAAAAGACCGGCGTTTGACTGCCCTTACGCGCTCGTGCGCGACGCCAGAGAGGCGTACGCCTGCGCCTGCGCTCATATGAACGGCGATCCGCAGAAGCGGCTCGACCTTATCGCCGTGACCGGGACGAACGGCAAGACAACGGTCACGAGCATGATTTATCACATACTCACAAAGCTTAACGGGCAAAACAGCACCGCGCTGATAGGCGGAGTCTGCAACGTGATCGGCGGCAAAAGGTACGAGGCAGAGATGACGACGCCGGATCCGTCGCAGCTGTACGCGCTGTTGTCGGAAGCGAAAGCGGCGGGCGCACGGTACGCCGTGCTTGAAGCGTCGTCACACGCGCTCGATTACAAAAAACTGTCCCCCTGCCGTATGAGGCTGGGAGTCATGACGAATCTGACCGAGGATCATCTCGATTACCATAAAACGACCGAAAATTATTTCAATTCAAAAAAACAGCTCGTCGGTCTTTGTAAAGAATTCATATCAAACGGCGACGATCCGTTTACAAAAACGCTCGTCTGTCCGCATTTTTCACTTTACGGCGGCGAGTTCACAGCCGGATCGGTCGAGCTTTGCCCGGATCATATAACGTTCGATTACCGCGGACGCGGCGCCGCGCGCTGTACGGTCCCGGTCATAGGCAAATTCAACGTGTATAACGCGCTTGCGGCACTTGCGTCAGCCGAAACGGTCGGCTGCGACGCGACAAGCGCCGCGGAGGCGCTTTCGGATTTTCCGGGAGCGGAGGGCAGGTTCAGCGTTTATAAGCTCGTAAACGGCGCCGACGCCGTAATAGATTACGCCCACACGCCGGACGCGCTCGAAAACGCGCTTACGGAGGCGCGGCGGATCTGCCGCGGACGGCTTATCTGCGTTTTCGGCTGCGGCGGAGACAGGGAAAAGAACAAGCGCGCGATAATGGGACAGATCTCCGGAAGGCTCGCCGATCACACGGTGATCACGAGCGACAACAGCAGAAGCGAGGAGCCGGAGGATATAATCGGCATGATCGTTAAGGGGATCTGCAGGGAAGCCTCATACGAGGTGATCGCCGACCGCGCGGAAGCCGTGCGCGCCGCGCTTTCAATGAGCAGAAGCGGCGATGTTGTGCTCCTTGCCGGCAAGGGACACGAAAAATACGAATACGGAAAATACGGTAAACGCCCGTTCTGCGAGGCGGATATCATCAAGGAATATAATGACGGAGGATGCATAAATGGCGATAATGACAGCGGCTGAGGCGGCGGCTCTTTCGGGAGCCGAGCTTCACGGAGATCCGGAGACTTTGATAACGGGATTCACGGTAGACTCACGTAAGGTCGAACCCGGCTTTATGTTCGTTGCGCTCAAGGGCGAGAACACGGACGGAAACAAATATCTTGAATCGGCGCTCGACAACGGCGCGTCGTGCGTTTTATGCTCGCGTCTGCCGGAGCGCGGTACGGCACTTCTGACAAGCGATCCGCTTGCGGCGCTTCAGAGGATGGCGGCTGAATTCCTGAAAAGAACGTCTCCCCGGGTATACGCGGTGACCGGATCCGTCGGCAAGACGACGACGAAGCAGTTCGTTTATTCCGTCATTTCAAAAGGCTTCCGCACGCAGAAGACAGAGGGAAACTACAACAGCATAATAGGTCTGCCGCTTACCGTGCTCGAAACGAGACCTGATACCGAGGCTCTCGTGCTCGAGATGGGGATGAGCGGACTTCACGAAATAGAGGTCATGTCAGAGATCAGCCGTCCTTCCGTCGGCGTGATAACAAATATAGGAACGTCGCATATGGAGATACTCGGCAGCAGAGAGAACATACTCAGGGCGAAGCTCGAGATCACCGCGGGTATGGAGCCGGGTTCAACGCTCGTACTGAACGGCGACGACAGGATGCTTTGGGAAAAACGCGATGAGCTTCGCGAAAAATACAACGTGCTTTATTACGCGTTCATAAACGGCGAGGCGGATTATCTGATCCTTGAGCCGTCGTTCCCGAACGGCACGCTTCGCTTCGATCTGCGCCGCCCGGACGGCTCCGTCAGCCGCGGCATAACGGCGCCGACAATAGGTATGCACAACGTATACAACGCCGCCGCGGCTTATATATGCGGATACGTTTCCGGTATGAGCGACGCGGATATCAAGCTCGGCACGGCGTCGTTTGAAAACACCGGGATGAGACAGAAGGTGTATAAAAAAGGCGGCTTCACGATCCTGTGCGACTGCTACAACGCGGCGCCCGAATCAATGCGGGCATCGCTTTCCACGCTGATGATGCTCGGCTCTGACAGCGGAGGAAAAACGCACGCCGTTCTCGGTCAGATGATGGAGCTCGGAGAAAGATCCGCGGAGCTTCACAGAGGCGTCGGCTCAGCCGTCGCTGAAATGGGCGTCGACCGTCTTTACACGTACGGCGAGGCGGCGAAGGAATACGCCGCCGGCGCTCTGATCGACGGGATGGACGAGGACCGCATAGTGACGGTGGGCGACGAAGGATCGTTTGACGATCTTGCGAATGCTATATACCGCAGCGCGGAGCCCGGGGACGTCATAATGTTCAAGGCGAGCCGCTCCGTCGGACTCGAAGGCGCGGTCGCCGCGTTTGAAAAGCTTGTTGAGGAGAATGAAAAATGAGACCCGAGCTGATTATCATAATATGTTCGTTTGTTATATCCTTTCTTTCCACCGCTCTTATAACGAGATATCTGATCCCGAAGCTGAAAAGCCTGAAAATGGGGCAGAAAATACTCGATATAGGACCGAGATGGCATAAAGGCAAGGAAGGCACGCCGACGATGGGCGGCATCGCCATGATCATCACGCTGTGCCTTGTCACGGTCATAGCCGTAGTTATCGGTCTGTTCGCCGAGAAATACCGTGCGCTCAGCTCACGGGCTGCGCTCGTCTTCGGCTACGCGATGCTGAACGGTCTGACCGGCATAATCGACGACCGCGTAAAGCTTCTGAAAAAGCAGAACGAAGGTCTTACCGCGCCGCAGAAATACGCGCTTCAGTTCGTCTGCGCGGCGCTGTTCATCCTCGGGATGAGGCTGACCGGCAATATTTCAACGACGCTTCACATTCCGTTTACGTCAGCGACGGTCGAGCTCGGATTCTTCTATTATATCATAGCAGTCCTGCTTCTTACGGGCGTCGTCAACGCCGTTAACCTTACGGACGGCATTGACGGGCTTGCGTCGACGAATACGCTGATTGTCGGTATATTCTTCGCCGTCGTTTCGTTTTCCGTCAAGATCGGCGGAAACGATACCGCGCTTCTCGGCGGCGCCGTCGCCGGTATGTGCGGAGGCTTCCTCGTTTATAATTTCTACCCTGCGAAGATCTTCATGGGAGACACGGGCTCGCTGTTTCTCGGCGGACTCGTCGTCGGCGGCGCGTTCATGCTGAACAGTCCGCTGACCGTCGTGATCTTCGGTCTCTGGTTCATCGTCGAAACGGCGTCCGTCATACTGCAGGTCGCCTCGTTCAAGCTCACAGGCAAGCGTATATTCAAAATGGCGCCGATACATCATCATTTTGAGATGTGCGGATGGTCGGAAATAAAAATAGTCACCGTGTCAGGCATCATAACGGCTGCGATGTGCGCCGTTTCATGGCTTGCGCTCAAGGGGATAATGTAAATGGAAAACGGTACGGTGCCGGAAGTGCTGCCTCAGGGGATGACAGTATTGCATGCGCCCCTGCATAATGTATATCTGGCTGCTTCTTCGGCTATGGCGTTGTTCCAT
>CACWOQ010000065.1 GCA_902762505.1 uncultured Ruminococcus sp.
GGGTTTTCCAGATAATCCACGATCTCCTGCAGGTTTTCTTCCGCCTCGTCAACACCTTCCACATCGCTGAAACGAATGCCATCCGAAGATTTGACATAGACCTTGGCGTTCGATTTGCCAAGATTGAACATCATGGATCCGGCACCACCGCCGGCTTTGTCCATCAGTTTCTTCGACATAAACTGACCGAGCAGAACGAAAACGACAATCGGCAACAGCCAGGAGAGAAGCAGAGTTGCCAGGGGTGACGTTTCCTCCACGATCTCACTTGTAAAAGTTGCCCCGGATGCATGGAGCCGTTCTACTAAGCCCGGATCCTCGATCACGCCTGTCCGGTAAATCGCAGATTCCTCTTTGTCAGTGAAGACGATTTGATTCTGCTGGATTTGAACCTTTCCGATTTCTCCGTTTTCGGTCATCGTCATAAAGGTCATCCTCTATGGCTTTCCTTGCAAAATATGGGGCAACGAGACAGTTAAATACAAGTATTACGAGAATCATCGCCACATAAAAATAAATTAGCGGTTTTTTCGGGCGTTTTACTTCCTGCATACAGGGTTCCTCCTAAATATTATGAATGATTCACATCTCCCTTTCTAAAAGCAAGCTCCCCACCGATCCCGGTGGGGAGCTGTCAAGAGATAGATTAGCCTTCAATGGCAATATGCTTCTTTTCCGGCAGCTGCGGCTTCGCTTCCTTCTTCGGGATCTGCAGCGATAGGACACCGTGCTCCAGTTTGGCTTTGATATCCTCTTCCGTGAGTTCCTCGCCCACATAGAAGCTGCGGCTCAAAGCGCCGGCGTACCGTTCCTGACGGATGATTTTACCGGTTTTCTTATCCTTTTCGTCCTTGTCAAGACCTTTTGCCGCCGTGATGTTCAGGTACCCGTTCTCCAGGCTGAGCTGAATCTCATCTTTGTGGAAGCCGGGAAGCTCGATATCGACTTCATAACCGTCATCGTGCTCCCTCACATCCGTTTTCATCAGGTTCTTGGCATTGTGACCGTAAAGCGGTTTCTCCATCCGGGCAAATTCACGATCCATATCATCGAACCAGGGATCCATCAAATCCTCACCAAAAATACTAGGCATGTACAACATAAGTCAAACCTCCTTTTATTTTCGGTCCTGGATGCTGTTCAGGGCTGTTGCTGTAGTATATGCCGCAAGGGAGATGAGGAAACCCGGAACCTGAGTTCCGGATCTTTTTCCCTTGTGCGAGTATGTTATACCACTATTTTTAGCACTTGTCAAGAGAGAGTGCTAACTTTTCTGTGAAGATTTTGCGAACATTCTTATACATAATTCACGGCGAGTTTTTCATGGGATAATTGATTTCCCGGACTTGTCATCGGAGTATGTGGTTGAGATTGTCAATATGATATATGACGGTCTGAAAGAAAAGGACAACGCTGATTTGACTTCTTTCTGCAGGAACAATCTGCTTATTTGTAAACGCGCATATTCGAGAATGGTAAGTTATTGGGATTGTTACTACCGGCGGGACTGGATAAAGTTCAGTGATTATGTTGGCAGTAAGCTATATCGTGAAATCTTTTTACCAAATACCAATTTTGAGAGGATATAGGCTTTTACAATTTCGTATCTAAATGGTACGTGATTCACAAAAATCCTGCGCAAGCAGGATTTTTCCTTATTCACTATTCACTATTCACTATTCACTATTCACTCTTCACTATTCACTGATCCTTTCTCCTTTCGGATCGGTTTGAAGTCCGTGCGGGCGATCCTGCGCGTCAAAACCCCGCGTTTCCCACTCGGAAAACGCCCCTGCCAGATGAGATATCCGGTCAGGGGGCGTTTTATTATTACGTCGGTGCTTTACGGGGCTTGACAAATCCATATTATCCGTGGTATTATATCAGTAAAGTTATATCCGACACGGAAAGGACCTCTTATGAAACGATTGACAGCCATTATTCTCGTCTGTACCACGGTTTTTTTACTGACCGCCTGCAGCGGTACGGACGAATTGCCGAATGACACCGCAGGTGACGTGACCGGTGAGATCACGGATACAGGCGAGAATGAAACCGCAGATAATCAGACGGATGAGATAACGTCCGACGATTACTTTGACAACACCCGGATCGACGTCGTACCCGCCGACACCTCCAAGGTCGCGGATCTGACCCTGCTCGACGACGGTTACGACGTTTATCAGCTTCCCGGCAGCGGCAACGGCGGCTGGCGGTACGGCCCTTCTTACATCTACTACGGCGACGGCCGTGTCGACGCCTACTTTGCATCTGGCGGCGACAGCGGCGAATGGGACCGCATCACTCACAGAAGCTCGTCGGACGACGGCAAAACGTGGTCCGCCGAAAAGATCGTGGTCTATCCGACGCCGGGCAGTATGGACGGCCATTCCTGCTGCGACCCCGGAGCCGTTTATTTCAACGGATATTATTATATCGGATACACCTCGACTTTGAACGACGGCGGTTACTGCAATAATATTTTCGTCGCACGCTCCGAGAATCCCGACGGCCCCTTTGAAAAATGGAACGGATCGGGCTGGGGCGGCGCGCCCGCGCCTTTGATCTATTTTGATCAGTCGTACGGCTACTGGGGCATCGGCGAGCCCTCTTTTGTGGAGCTGAACGGAACTCTATATATCTACTACACCTACTCGACGCCCATGAAGGTCTTTCTCATGCTTGCGACCGCCGACGCGAGAAACGAAAACTGGCCCGCGGTGCTGCAGTATCACGGCGCGCTTATGGAACGCCCCACGGATTCGATGGACGTAAAATACGTTGAGGAATGGGGCAAGTTCATCGGCGTAGCCAAAGCCGACGGCGGCTGGATATCCGTCTATGAATCCCCGGACGGCAAGAGCTTCAAACCGGCGGACGCCGTACGCGAGCACGTCTGCATATCTCCCTTCGGGCTCGGATTATCTTCCCGTCCGAACGGGCATATCAGGGTGACCGAGGATGCGGATCATCTTCGTCTGCTGTACGCCTACGGTGATTTGGGCTGGGCGGCGTGGAACACCCGCATACATGAGATAACCCTTACGCATTCCGATAAAAACGATATTGAAGCGGAGCTTGCCAAGTCCGGCTCCGGCATAGGCATCACGCGCGAGAAAGAGCGCTTCGGCTGGGAAGAATGGACCATGGTGCGAACCAAAAAGGATCTCTTCATCATGGCTGCGGGAGAAAAGATGAACGTAGAGTTGTTCCTCCGCGACAGGTACGTCAACGGCAAGGATATCTCCCTGCGTACGAGCGGCGTCACGGTCACGGATTACGACGACAGCGTCGTGAGCTTTGAAAACGGACGCATGGTCGCAAAGGGAGCGGGCGAGACCGACGTTACGGTATGCTACGGGAAACTGAAGCACGTTTTCCGCGTTGCCGTCACGGAAACAAAGGAAGAGAAAAACGCGATCCTTAAGAAAACGACCGTGACCGCCGCGGTCGACGCCTTTACGATCTATCTGGGCGAGCGGAGCATTTACCGTCCGCAGATCCGCGTGCGCATAACCGGGGGCGACGGTTCCGTCAGCGAGCTCTACGTAAACGACACAGACAGCAAGATCACGTATACGGACTACGACGGCAGCGTGATCTCCGTAAGCGAAAAAGGCGTGATAACGGCTCTTTCGGCGGGAAGCACGACGGTCACGGTGAAGTACGGCTCCTATACCGTGAATGTGGCGGTTAAGGTGTCTGACGATCCGGACGACGCCTTCTTCAAGCTCGGAGACGTTGAGGATCTGACGTACGTATCCCTTGATTTTTCAAGAGATATCGACCGCTCCGTACCGTCACATTTCAACAGCTGTGAAATGACCGCTGTCGAAGACGGCATGCGCGTAACGGTGAACTCCAAAAACACGAACCCTAACCTTACGGATCCCAGCTTCAAAATTGTATACCAGGGCGCGCTCGAGCCCGTTATGACCGAAAAATACAAGGCGGTGGAGATAGTCTACCGCGTCCCCGTCGACAATACTCCGAACGCGAAGGATATTGAGATATTCATCGGCGCGGGCTCGGTGATGGACGCGCAGGGCGGTTATTCCACGTCCGCGAATCTCATATGCGACGGCGAATACCACACGCTCCGCATCCCCGTGTCCGGTCTGAGCTACTGGAAAGGACAGCTGAACGTCATACGCTTCGACTTCTTCAAGTCCGCGCTTGAAGGAGACAGCATGGATATACGTTCCATATCCCTCGTTTCCTGACGCCGCCTGCATTCAATAAAAATACCCCTGTCCGGTGAAATATCCGGTACAGGGGTTTATTTTGTTCGTTGCTTGCCGTGACGGCGCGCTTACTATCCCGCGCCGCTGGAAGAAAACGATGATCCGCGCTTTATTGACACGTCGGACCGACCGTTACTGACGCAAATTCCGAAACAGCCCCCCGATGACGCGGCAAAACGCCGTGATCCGGGGGATCCGATCGGACAAAATTCCGATCCGGCGTTTTTATTTTTTGCTTTTTGGTGTATAATCTGATCATAAATACCGGGGAGGTAGAAATCAATGGGTAAACGGATATTGAACGATCAGCTGATCAAAAGATTCAGGGATCACCTGATCGAGAGGGAAATGAGCGGAGCGACGGTGGAAAAATACTGCAGAGACGTGACGGCGTTCACACGTTTTGCGAACGGGGACGCGGTCTGCAAAACGCTTGTGATCTCCTATAAAAACAAACTCAAAGACGACGGCTACGCCGTACGCAGCATCAACTCCATGATAGCCGGCATAAACAGCCTGTTTTCGTTTCTGAGATGGTACGACTGCAGGGTCAAGCCTCTCAGGCTTCAGAGAGAGATATTTTGTCCGGAGGAAAAGGAGCTCAGCAAAAATGAGTTTCAAAGACTTGTGAACACGGCGACGGCAAAAAACAACGAGCGTCTTTGTCTGATCCTGCAGACGATCGGAGGTACCGGGATCCGGATCAGCGAACTGGAGTTTATAACGGTCGAAGCGGTCAAAAAAGGCGAGGCGACCGTATCGTGCAAGTGAAAGACACGCAGCGTTTTCATCGTCGATCTGCTGCGAAAAAAACTGCTTCGCTATTCGGCGAAGCACAGTATCTGTTCAGGCAGTATTTTTGTAACAAAAAGCGGGAAACCGATCTGCAGATCGAACGTCTGGCGCGAGATGAAATCGCTCTGCGCAGAAGCCGGGGTCCTGCCGGGAAAAGTCTTTCCGCATAATCTCAGACATCTTTTCGCCCGGGCTTTTTACAAGGTGGAAAAGGACCTTGCCAAGCTCGCCGACGTTCTCGGCCACAGCAGTATTAATACAACGAGGATCTATATCGTCTCGACCGGCGCGGAACACCGCAGATGTATTGAAAACATGAGGCTGATCAATTGACAAAGCGCGTTGTGACGGCAACAACATAATACGAATTATGTTGCAGATAAAAAAAGCCCCCTTTTTCAAAAAAGAATAAATATTCAAAAGCATTATAAAGCAAAGCCTCCGTGACACCGATCATATAACGTTGTTTCTGAGGCTTTATTGTTGTATTTTTTTTAAAATTTTTGATAATTTATATGTAAAATGCTGTTTTTAGGGTTGACATTTGCTTATGTAAGTGGTATACTTACATGACTTTATCTATACAATAGGTTGTTTGTTTCCTTGGATTGATACATAATTCGTATTATGTAGCCTTTATACGACGTATAGTCGGATTTATGACGATTAACATAATGCGACGGCACCGCTTATTTACGGAAGGCCGGCAGCGTTCAGTCAAAAGCGCGCGTATCAATAAATAATTCAAGAAGGCCATGAATATGATTGACAAGAGCAATGCGTTACCGGAAGAAACGAGATTCGATCTGGCTGCGATGAACGGCTACGTCGATTCGTTTTCGCGCGCTTCCGCAAGCTGCCTTCGCCACGAAAGGTCAAATGCAAAAAAGCTGTACGAGCTGCTGCCGGACGATAAGCTGCTCACGAAAGAATCGCTCGACCGATGCCGCCAAGCGATCCTCGAATCAAACCTATCCATTAACACCGTATACAGCTTCGCCACGACCGTAAACAAGATATGCAGGTATCTGAACAGACCGGACCTTTGCTATGAGAGAACGAAGAAAAACGATCTTGCCGGCAAACGCTTCGGCGAGCTGACCGTGATAGATACGGACGGCTCCAAAAACTCGTCCCGGCAGATACTGTGGAGATGCCGGTGCTCCTGCGGACGCGAGATCGTGGTCCCGTCTTCGGCTCTGAAGCTCAAAAACGTCACCGACTGCGGATGCCGCAAAAAGGAACGGCGCCGGAACTCGCCGTACTGTACCGGCGGCACGAACGTGAAAAACGTACTTTCCGAAAAACTGTATTCCACAAACACGAGCGGTCATAAAGGCGTTTACCGAAAACGCGGCAAATGGGCGGCGTCAATCCAATATAAGAAGAAAAAATATTATTTGGGTGTCTACGACAGCATCGAAGAAGCGATAAGAGTCAGAAACGAAGCGGAAGCCGTGGTCCGGGACGACGCCATGTCTATTCTTGAAGCCATAAAAGAGATAAACGGCGAACAGCCCGCCCTGCGGGCGTGATACGACGATATGTAACGCGTATGTGTTTTACATATAATTCCGTTATTATAACGGGACCGATGAAACAAAAAATAAGAAAGGAGAGAAAAATGAGATTGAAAAGAGCACTGTCACTTCTGATTTCCGTATTGATGGTCTTCTCTGTATTTGCCGGCTCCGTTCCGGTATCCGCATTGAAATCTGAAAACGGAAAGCAGTCGGCGACAGTATCGCGCGACCGTCAGGTCCGCGATTTGATGGAGCAGATGTCTCTTGAGGAAAAGGTTTATCAACTGTATATTGTTACGCCTCAGCAGCTCGCGGGTTCATCGGGTAACTACTACACCGTTGAGAACAAGCTGAGGACCAACATAACAAAATATCCTGTTGGCGGGATCATCCTTTTTAGTGATAACATTAAAAGCTCCGATCAGGTGAAGCAGCTCAACGCGGATTTGCAGGCTGCTTCAGAAATACCTCTTACCATAACCGTTGATGAGGAAGGCGGCAAGGTAAGCAGGTTAAAGCCTCTGTTGAGTGATGAACAGATCCTCAACAACATGTATACGTATAGGGCCAAAGGCGGCGAAAAGGCAAGGGACAACGCCAGACATATAGCCTCATACGTAAAAGATTTCGGCTTCACCGCCGACTTTGCTCCCGTAGCGGACGTCTGGTCCAATAAGGCGAACACGGTCATCGGTGAACGCGCCTACAGCGACAATTTTGAAGAGGCGGCAACTCTTGTGGCTTCCGCGGTACGCGGATTTGCCGAGCATGAGATCGCATGCACCCTGAAGCATTTCCCGGGACACGGCGACACGACCGCCGACTCTCACGCCGGCGTAGTTCACGTGACCAAGAGTGTTTCAGACATAAAGGCGCAGGAGTTTTTGCCGTTCAAAGCCGGTATCGAAGCAGGCGCGGAAATGGTGATGATCGGTCACCTCAACGTCGACGCTGTTGACAGCAGCATGCCTGCACTGTTCTCGAAGACGATCGTTACCGACTGGCTGAGAGAAGAACTCGGATTTGAAGGTGTGATAGTGACGGACGCGCTCAACATGGGCGCCCTGAAATCCTACACCGACGCGGACATCGCTATCAACGCGATAGCCGCGGGCGTCGACGCGCTTCTTATGCCGGGCAATCTTCAGGACAGCGCGACTGCGCTGATCAACGCCGTCAAAGCAAACGGCGCAGGCGATGCCGGAAACAGCGCGGCAAACGTCACGGCGAATCCCAACAGCTCTGCTATCACGGAGGAGAGAATAGACGAAAGCGTCTACCGCATCCTCATGATGAAAGCGGAGCAGGGTCTTCTCGGAGATCCGGATCCTGTCGATCCCGACGATCCCGACGATCCCGAACTCGACGATCCGGATAAGTACACCGTTCAGTATTACGCCAACATCCAGAGGCTTGATACTGCCGGAGACGCTTCAAAAACCCTCACCATCATAGACACCACCGGCGGTCATATACCGACCAATGAGGAAGCGTATGATAGTGCAGGTTCCGCCGGAGCCTTTACCGATATGCAGCCGTATCTCAAAAATATATATCTGACCGCAAACGGTTCAGGTGCGAGCGCGACGTATACCGTCGCCATGCATACCGAACTGACAAAGGTATACTATTCAAGAGAATTCGGCTACAATGCGGCCCCCGGACTTGAGTATGTTAATATCCTCAAGGAAAACGGAAACTATAAGCTTTCCGCGGTCTGGGTGCTGAAAACCGGCAAATCCGCCGGCAGCACAGATCCGGAAGACTGGAACGTGTATACCGATGTTGACGATATCGTATTCACAAAAACCGAGGCTTCCGCCGGCGGAAACACGATCTACGTCGACGGCGATACTGTCATCCGTCTTGTATACGATCCTACCGAAGCCAGACTCAACAACCCGGCGACGTTCAAGGACGTGGACATTTCGGACGGCAAGTATTATAAATCGGCAAACAGAAGCGACAGCAATACTTACGCAAGCGTTGCGGCTGCCGGTTCCAATAAGATATATTCTTATACGGATCAGGTTGGCATCAACAGCGCTGAAAACTTCGCTTCCACCGGTGTCAAATACGCTTTCGGAAACGGTAATACGACAAGCTCCTACGGCTTTGACAACGATCATACTCTGGACAGACTTTTGTGGAAAGCCCCCGGAGATGCTCACGACAACTTTATCAACAAGTACAACTCCAACCACTATGAAGGCGTTGTGTTCGGGCTTGTCACCGGTTTGGACGAAAACGGCAGCCTTATCTGGAACGATGGTCTTACCGCTCCCGACGTCTTCGGAGATACGGAGGAGATAGGCAAGCACGACGTGGATGAAGGCACGTCGCTCCAGTTCAAGCGTAACGGCGATATGTACGTTCTCAGCGGAATCAACAGTACTTCGCAGAAAGTCGGAGCGACAAACCTTGACCGTTTCTTCCATCCGACCGGAGTGAATAATAAAAATCAGTGGGAAACGTATACCAATATCTATACAAACAGCTTTTTCCCGCTGGACGGACTGGGCAACGTGACGGGAAGAGACCCGCTTTTCGGAGAAGGTTATTCCACCATTAACCGGACCAGGAATTACTTCACAACGTACAGATGCAATGCACCCGGAACAAATTATCACAACAGAAATGAAGGGTTTATGCCCGCATCCGACGACGGCAAGTGGCACAACTCGTATTACACGATGCGCTATGACATCAAGTTCAAGCTTGATGAAAGCTATTGCGGACCGCTCGAATACCTGTTCTTCGGCGACGACGACCTCTGGGTGTTCCTCGACGGAAAACTCGTATGCGATATAGGCGGCGTACACAGATCTGTCGGTGAATACGTCAACCTCTGGGATTATCTGCAGCCGACGCGCGGTGAAACAAACAATTACACCGAACATACGCTCAGCGTATTCTACACCGAAAGAGGCGCTTCCGGTTCGACGTGCTACATGATGTACACTCTTCCCGAGGTAACGGTAACGATCCCCGAACCTTCTTATACCAACCTTATAGTTAAGAAGGAAGTGACAGGGACCGCCGAGTACAACGGAGAAGCGTTCGACATCCGCATAGAACTCACCGATGAAGACGGAAACGATCTTGTCGACGATTATTACTACACCAAATTCGACGCACAAGGCAATTCCGTAGAGACCGGTTTCATACCTCACGGAAAAGGAAACGTATCCCTCAAAAAAGACGAAGCTGTCGTCTTTGAAAACATTATTCTGACAACAAATTATAGGGTTACGGAGGCGGATTACAGCGGCGAAGGTTATACGACGACCTATACAAATCAGACAGGCGTCATAGATTCCACGTCCATATCCGTTGTAACGGTAACAAACGAGAAGAACGCCGGCGATCTCGAAGTCGTCAAGACTGTAGAGAACGCTGTCGACCCCGAAAAGAAATTCCATTTCACGGTTCGTCTTTCCGATAATACCATCAACGGGACTTACGGCGACATGACGTTCGAAAACGGCGTTGCCGAATTCGAACTCAAAGGCGGCGAAAAAGCCACCGCCAAGCAGCTGCCCGTAAACATCGAATACACCGTGACCGAGGATGACTATTCGTCTGTCGGCTTCACCACGACCAAGACCGGCGACACCGGCACGATCGTAGGCGGCGAAACACAAACGGCTTCTTTCAAAAACAGCTACAAAGCAAAACCCGTTAAGGTCAAACTCAGCGGAAACAAAGTTTTTGAAGGATGGCCCGAAAACAAGACGCCGGCACCCGTGTTCACGTTTGTTCTTTCCGACGGTACCGGAGAGATCGAAAGAAAAACGGTAACAAAACAGGGACCGTTCTCGTTCAGCGAGATCGAATACGATCACACCGGGACGTTCACCTATACGGTGACCGAGACCGTCGGCAACGAAAACGGAGTCGTATACGATACGAAGGAATACAACGTGACCGTGACCGTGACCGATCCGGGAGACGGCCAACTCAAAGCCGTTCTGTCCGGCGATACGACGACCGGAAGCGATCTCAACTTCCTGAACAAGTATCAGGTGACCTCCGTAACGGTCAATAAGATCTGGGACGATGCAAACGATCAGGACGGCAAACGTTCAGAGGTCAATGCGAAAGTACAGCTTTATAAGACCGTAAATGACGTTGAAACCGAGATCGGATCTCCTGTCGACGTCGGCACGGCGGATAACTGGAGTTATACGTGGAACGAGCTTCCGGTATACGAAAACGGCGAAGTCGTAAAGTATTTTGTAAGAGAAACGCTTTCAAACGGCTGCGCCTACGAGAAGAGCGGAGATGAAGTCACGCTCATCGCGAACGTGGATACCGACGGTGAGATCACCATAACTAACTCTTACACACCCGAAACGGTCGACGTCAAAGTCATCAAAGTATGGGACGACGCAAACGACCAGGACGGCAAGAGACCCGAATCTCTTAAAGTCACGCTCAGCAACGCTGCCCGAAGGATACAGAATGACCGCATCCGAAACGGACGGCACCGGATATATCACAACTATCACGAACAGCTACACACCCGGAAAAGTATCTGTCGAGGTCACGAAGGAATGGGACGATAACAACGACCAGGACGGCGTAAGACCTGACAAGATACTCGTACAGCTTTACGCAGACGGAGTCGCTTCCGGCAGCGCGGTCGAGCTTAACGTATCGAACGGCTGGCATTACATCTGGAACAATCTGGATGAAATGAAAGACGGCGAGGCGATCGTATACACGGTCGACGAGACTGCGGTACCCGAAGGATACACGAAGACTGAGATCAAAGCAGGTACGAACGGATACAGCTTCACGATAGTGAACAAACACACACCCGAAACGGTCGACGTCAAAGTCATCAAAGTATGGGACGACGCAAACGACCAGGACGGCAAGAGACCCGAATCTCTTAAAGTCACGCTACGGTAAAGGATCTTCCGAAGTACAAGGACGGCAAAGAGATCGTCTATACGTGGACGGAAGAGGATCTGCCGGAAGGCTATGAGCTCGTCTCCAACAATACCGAAGGACTTGTCACGACCATAACGAACAAACATATACCCGAAAAAACGAGTATATATGTTGAAAAGCAGTGGCGTGATGACGATAACCGCGATGGCTTGAGGCCCGATTCTATCCACGTGCAGCTTGTGGCTGACGGTGAGCCGGTCGGTGAACCGGTCGAGTTAAGTGAATCCAACGGATGGAAATTCACCTGGGATGATCTGGATCTCATGTCGGAAGGTAAGATGATCGAGTATACCGTAGAAGAAACGGATCTGCCCGAAGGTTACGGGATCATGATCAACGGAAACGCAAATGACGGTTACCTGATAATCAATCCGCACGAACCCGAAAAGATTGAACTTGACGGAGTTAAAATCTGGCAGGGTGAAACCGATAAGGATCACCAGAGACCCGAAAGCGTAACGATCAGACTTTATGCTGACGGAAAAGAGATAAACAGCGTCAAAGTGACGGCTGAAAACGGCTGGACGTTCAGCTTTAAAGATCTTTATAAGTTCGAGAACGGTGTCGAGATAACGTATACGATAACCGAAGATCCGGTCGTCGGATACAAGTCAGATATCGAAGGCATGGTCGTAACAAACACCTGGGAACCGACCGAAATCCCGAAGACCGCAGACGCACCGGTCAAACTCGCGGCGTTGATGTTTATAACGTCAGCCGTCGGCTTGATCGCTGTTGTCAAAAGAAAGAAGAGGGAAATCGTCTGATTCCTGAATAAAAACAGGGCGTGGTGCCGTTAACGGCACCACGTTTTGTATTTGCGTGCGGTTCATGTAAGTGTAAGAATGCGGAACTGCCGGAAAAAGCCGAATACTGCAAAATGATACGGATACGGTCGGACTGTTCGGAATACCGGCAAAAAGAGTACCGGACATCAAGTATAGAACGCGAGTTTTTTTCAATGAAGTCGCTCCCTGCGGTCGCAATTAAGGAACGGTGGGGCGGCTTCGCTTCATCAGGCGGCATTGCCGACGTCTTCATTTTTCCTGACGGTATTGCATTTTTCACAAGTTTGTGATATAATCGGTATCCGGAATATGACCGTTGAATCAATTGACGGTAAACGGCGGAGGGGAAAAATGACATTTACGGAACGCGAACGTACACCGGGATATACCGTGAGACTGCTTGACAAAGATAATGAAGAAGAGCAGAGAGAAGTGCAGAGGCTGCGCTGGAAATATCTTCTGAGGGAGTTCGACCCCGGCATAAGCGAGGACGGCATCGACGACGACGGATACGACGCTTATTCCGATTCCATAATAGTGACGGAAAACGGCACCGGAAGGATCGTCGGCACATACAGAGTGGCGACGGCGGAAACTCTTCGCGGCGAGCCGTTCAAATCCGAGGAGGAATTCGATATTTCCGCGCTGAAAAACGCGTGCGGCGGCATCGCCGAGGCGGGCAGAGCCGTCGTTCACGGCGATCACCGCAACGGCGCCGTTATAGGGCTTCTCTGGCGCGGGCTCATCTCATACGCCGCCGGTCACGGGCTGAGATACGTCATAGGAACCTGTTCGCTGCACGGCACGGACCCTTCGGCCTACACCGACTGCACCTCCGTGCTCCGCGCTGAATACGTTTACCGCGAGCACGACGTCCACGCGATACGCCATCCGTTCGAATACGGCACGCGCACGGATATTTCAGCCGACAACGCCGATATCCCGGGGCTTCTGAAGTCTTATCTGCGCATCGGCGCCAGGGTCTCGCCCGACGGCTTCGTTGATCACGTGTTCAAATCCTGCGACGTTCTTATAATCCTCGATCTTCAGAACGCAAACGAGCGGCTTTTGAAACGGATCCTCGGCTGATCCGCGAACCAAAATTATGCTCTGTGCATAATAATACACGCTGATGCGTGTATTTTTTTAATTTTAATGCAGTTTTTCGACCGTTTTCGCGTGCCTTGCGGGATATCATTTGATCATGCCGGACAGTATTTCCGTGAAAAAGCGCACGGGAGCGTCGGCTTTTGTATGCCGTTTATACACAGATAAAATTTTGCATAAATTTAATTTACAAATATTTTTTAAAATTTTCCTTTTTTAAATCAGCGTTTTCATGGTACACTACGATGAATTATATTCATCTGAAACACTACGTATAAAATTCAATTACATACAATCGGTATCGGCAGCGTGGGCTCCGATTGCGGTCTGTACCGCGTAAAAGCCCCGGTTTTGATTGATATTATTGTATGGGAAAGGCAGATAGATGGAGAAAAAAGCAACAGTAAGAAGATTTCTTTCGCTTCTGATCGCCGTCCTGATGGTGACCTCGGTCATCCCTCAGGCAGCGTACGCCGCCATCGCCGACGCAGCGGGGACTGACCGCGCGCCGGGCAGAGCCGTTGTCAACGGCGGGGTGGACGGCACGGCGATAGAGATCGAGGGCGTCAACAGCGTCATAGTCTCCGGCGCTACCGAGCAGGAGAACGGCGACTACGTATGGACACCTTCCAACACGAATCCGGATCACCCGTTCAAATTCAACGTCACGTACTCCGTGTCCGGCGAATTTGAATACTTCGAGAGCAATCAGATCGAAGTCCGGATCCCGATGTCCATTCTGAAGGACCGGAACGGAAACCCGGCGGACTATTTTGAAATGTCTTTGCCGAGGGATGACGAGGAAGGTCTTGACGATGACAACGTGTTCGTTTACCGTATTGACGAGGAGACGAACGAAATAGTCGTTTACAACCGGCTTCCCTGTCCGGCTGCGCAGCACGGCTATTTCGAGATCAGCTACAATACGAGCAAACGCACGTACGATTATCAGGATTACGATCCCGACGGCGAAAAGCCCGAGGACAGAAATCCGAGCGCTGATTTCCAGGCGACGCTGACTATATCCCGCGACGGCGAGACGCATTCAAAAAAGAGCGATCCCGTACACGTGTACATAGACACGAGCGCCAAGATCACGAAACAGACGAAGGCCGCGCCGCAGAAGCAGTACGACGGCGGCACTCAGTGGCAGTCCAACTGGGGCACGAAGCCGGCTGACGCTGATTTATATTATTACCTTATATGGGAAGTGCGCAGCACGATAGTTGCCACTCAGCGTTACGACTTCACGCTGACCGATACGTACGACGCAGGCGGTGAGCTTGTCGGCATAAAGATGCAGGGTCAGTCACAGTACGTTCCCGTGTCCGACCTGGATTGCGGCAAGGTCTACAACCAGACAACGTCGTATCCGAACGGCCGCTACGACTACATACTCACCCGTCATCTGAAATCGACGTACGATCCGCAGGAGACTTATTCGTTTTTGAATAAGGCGAACGGTCACGTACATCCGCTTGACGGCGTCGACGCCGACACCGACGCTCCCTCTCAGAGACGCTGGACGTTTGAACACCCCGTATTCGTGCCGAGCGGCACCGTGGGTGTGAACGGCTTCGACAAATACGGCCTCGACTATAACGACAGAAAGGTCGTGAACTCCGAGTCGATCCGTATGTTCGACCTCGAACCGTATTATCTGAAAAACAGAGACACGATCCCGAACCTTAAATGGTATTCCGGCGTCACCGTGACGACGTGGAACCTCACCGTTGACGGGGACAACAGAGACCCCGCAAACTACGGCAAGAAGAACGCGACCGTCACCCTCACCGACAATCAGATTAAGATCAGGGTTCTCGCGCCCGCCGACAGCAGCGCGGTCGCTACGCTGAGCCGTCCGCTTGTCGCGGGCGAATACCGCTTCGACAAGGTCACCTTCGGCTACACGTTCCTTGACGCGTACTTCGACGAAGAGTCCCAGAGCTTCAAGACGAAGAAGGTCACCTACAGCGAAGACGACGCGATAGTGTTCTACGCGCAGTTCGGCACGGACGAATGGGTCAACGTCGGCTCCTATAACATCATAACCGGCGTCTTCACTCCGACCGCCGAGGGCACCGCGCATCAGGTAACGGCAGAGGGCAAGACCGTTCTGTTCGGTGACGGCACCTGCACCGGTTACAGACTCGCGTCCACCAACAAGCATTACAGAACGTCCCTTACGGCTTACCCGTACGTGACGCTTCTCAGATGCCAGCTCGTCACCGAAGTCGTCGACGAGGCGTACGATGCGCAGCACAACGAGATCGTCGTAAACAACACCGCCGACTTCGCGGTATATGACGGCGACGAGATAACCGACACGCCTTACCGTTCCGGCTCCAAATCCGGCAACGACTACGCGACCGGTATCGTCCGTCAAAGCTCGATAACCAAGACCGTCCGTTACGTCAATCAGCCTGTTGATCAGAATGTCAGACTGACGTGGACCGTCAATATGAACGAAACGTATCTGGCGGGGGCGGGCAGACGCGCGTACGTTCCGCAGGAAAGCGGCGTGTTCTACGACCTGCTTCCGATAGGCGGCACGTTCGACGCCTCGTCCCTTGTCGTCTGGGCTGACTCCGTAAGACTCAACCCCAACGAATACACGTATTCGCTCGAGCAGAATTTCAGAAACACCGGTCGCTGGCTTCTGACGATAAGGATATCCGAGCCTGCGAACAGGACGTATTCCTTCACATACGCCACGAACCACTCCTGGGACACCATTTCCGAATTCGGTACCGACGTGCTCAACAGCGTCGCGTATGAGACCGGAAACGTCGACATCGGCGACGGCAGTCCCGACGACGGCGGTCCGAGCTCCGGCTATCCCGACCATGAATGGCTCATCGACCTCGACCCCGACACCGATGCGAAGAAATTCATATATACTAAGGTAGAGAGCACACTCCACATCCTGACCGCCGGCAACCTCGGTCTTTACAAGAAGATCGCCGCGGCGGGTGACGAGAAGTACACCTACAAAACCACCACGGTAAGCGGCGGCGACTACAGCTACAGGATCCATTTCGCGACTGACGCCGCGACCTGGGCGAAGGATATGATCCTTGTCGACTCGCTCGAAAACTTCATCACGCTCGAAAATCAGTCCTCCGAGTGGCACGGCATACTTCAGGGCTTCGACATGAGCGTGCTCACCGCTCGCGGAATAGACTGGAAGCTTTACTATTCCACCACCTTTACGGGCAACTTTGTTGAGGCTCTCAACATAACGGCGGATTACGATTTCTCCGCGCATACCGACGTCTGGGCCGCGGCGACCAACGAGAACGATCCCGCGCTCGTGGATGCGACGGCGTGGGCGATCGATCTGCGCATGGGAAAGAACGGCGAAAAATTCGTCCTCGATCCCAGCTCCGCAATTTCCGTTACAGTATTCATGAAGGCGCCCGAAACGCTTGAAAGCGACTCGATCGACCCGATAGCCTACAACAACATCTATCTTCTCAACTCAGTCAAATTCGGAAAAGATTCGGAATTCTCCGACTTCTCCAGCAACCACCAGGATTACACGCAGATAAGCTTCCGTCAGATAGCGGACGTCGAACTGCTCAAAATCGACTCCGAGGCGTACGAGACCACCGGCGAGATCGTTCCGATCCCCGGCATCACGTTCAGACTCTGGGGCGATTCACAGTACGGCGACGTTATAGATATAACGCTCACCACAAACTCGCAGGGCAAAATCGTCTTCGACGATATCCCGAGAGGCAACTACCACCTCCAGGAGGTCGACGGCGTTGACGACTACCTGCAGGATCACACGCAGATGACGCTTACCATCGACCAGAACGGCGTGGTAAACATCGGCGAGCCTCAGGGCGGCGGCACCTACGACTGGACGGTTTACGGCAGCCTCGTCATAGGCGTCGACAACGAGACCGGCGTATGGACGCTCGGCAACCCGCCGCGTATCCACGGCGATCTTGCGTTTGACAAAAAAGGCGCGGTCGACGGAGAAAGATACACCGTTCCCGTTCCTTACGTAAAATTCGTTCTTACCGGCACATCGGATTACGGTACGGATGTCAGGATGATCCTCACCGGCGGAGCGGACGGCGTTGTTCATATCAACAACCTCGAAAAAGGCACGTACGAGATGGTCGAGACCGAGGCCGGCAGCGGATATACTTTAAACGGCACTGTCTTCACCGTACGCTGCGACGAGACCGGCGAGATCACCATCTACTACAAAGACGGCGACGAGATCATCTATCCGCTTGAGAACGGTATATTCACGATAATCAACGAACCGTTCCACACGCTTAAGCTCTGGAAATATAATTCCGTGAACTTTGCGATCGTAGCGGGAGCGAAATTCAGTCTCTCCGGCAGCAACTATTACGAAGAAGCCGTGTCAGAGGCTTCAGGTCTGATCACGTTTAACAATCTCAGATCCGGAACGTACACTCTGAAGGAGCTTGAAGCCCCCTCAGGCTTTGAGCTTGATCCGGCGTCGCACATTGTTGTAATATCCGAAGACGGCTCAGCGACGATAGACGGAAAAACCATTGACCAGTTCGTCGTTGAATTCCTCGCAAGTACGTCCGACCCGGATGATTATGCCGGAACCGTATGGGATTACTTCCCCATACCGAACACACCGGTAAAGAAGACGATAACTATTGTCAAGGAATGGGAAGGCCTTGCTGAAGGCGAAGAACCCGACGCGACGCCCGTCCTCCACCTTGACACCGACAAACCGGAATTCAATTTCCCTGAAGCGACGATAGACTACAACGCCTGGGTGCGGTATGTGAACGGGGTTGACTATAACAATTACGGTGTGCCTATAAACAAGCACGGTCTGCTTCAGGATAATTTCAGAATCGCCAGAACACAGGAACACGAGGAGACAAAAGTCAGAATCGACTTTGTCGAGTTCAAAAAATATGACGGCACAGACATACCCTCCGCGGAACAGATGAACCAGTCGATAACGGAATCATGGGCTGATATCGCGGAGGCTACGGCAGCAACGGCACCGACAAGCCCCGCCATCTTTACTGACGAAACCGTAGGCGTTCTTGAAAAATGGAGAAGAATCGACGACGGTACCACCGATTACAGGATTTTTATAAAGCTTGAGTTTATAGAGCACGCTTTGGTCAGCTCTATGTACATAGACAGGTACAGAGCCGTCTGGTGGTCCGACGCCCCGAACGTTTATTTTCCTTCGAGCACGGTCAGTATGTTTTCAGGGTTAGGCCTGATGACCAGCTATGGCTCGCTCGATCTGCGCGGCATAAAACTGTCCCGTACTACAAACGCTTCTTCGATGTTCAACGTATGCAACTGCGGGACCATACGCATGGAAACAGACACCGGCAAAATAACGGACATGTCGAAAATGTTCCGTCAATGCACCTCTCCGAGTCTGGCGCTTCCGGATGTCCCGGGATTTGACACGTCCAGCGTCACAAACATGAGCCAAATGTTTGAAGCTACGCGTCTCTCGTCTCTTCCGCTGAACGGATGGAACACTTCCAACGTTACGGACATGTCGCGGATGTTCTACGGCTCCGGAACAAATCTGACCAGCCTTGAAATATCCGAATGGGACACTTCCAATGTTACGAACATGTCGGGCATGTTCTGCGAACTTGCCAAGATACAAGATTTCGGCATATCCGGATGGGACGTTGGAAAAGTAAAAGACATGAGCCAGATGTTCAGATCCTGCGCCTCACTTTCCGTTTTCGGCTTTTCATCATGGAACGTGAGCAGTGTCGAGACCATGGCTAACATGTTCAGCAACTGCACGAACCTTGTCAGTGTTGATATGTCATCGTGGAATACTGAAAACGTCACCAGTATGTATCAGATGTTCAACAACAACACCAAGCTTCAGAACGTAACCCTGCCCACCGGAGCAAGCAAACTTGCGAAGGTCAAAACATTCTACCGGATGTTTTACTACTGCGAAAGCCTTACGTCGATCGATTTTTCCGAAAGGGATCTTTCCGGGTTAACGCAACAGTCCGATGGCGCTGTCGCAGGTTTCACAGGCATGTTCCAGAACTGTTCAAGTCTTGAAACTGCTGATTTCCACGGTTCTTACGCGCCTAACACATCTTATCTCGGATATATGTTCCAAGGCTGTTCAAGCATGACTGTCTGCAATTTCAGCGGAGCGATCATAGGCGGCAACAGCACCGGTGATTACACGATCTTGACAACAACCATGTTCAGAAACTGCAAAGTTCTGAAGGAAGTCGATCTTTCCGGGTTGGCAGCACCGACTGCGGCGAAGAAAGCATTCGTGCAGGGAATGTTTGGCGAATGCAACAGTCTTGAGGTAATCTATACAAGCGCAGAATGGCCTGATACGGTTTCAGAACAGGCGTCCTCAATGTTTACGAACTGCAACAGACTGCCGCATCCGACAAGCAGCACCGGACAGAACTTTGCAATGTTCACTGAAAACGGCGGAAACTTCACGTACAAGGCCGCTCCCGCGGTCCCGACGTTCCCGACGGCAAGCGCAGGCATCATCTCTGCAGATAACGCGGCTCAGCCGAACGCTCTGCCCGCGAATAACGCGCAGATCACGGCTGACAGCGGAACCTCCGCTGAAACCGAAGGCTCAGGTCTCGTAAGCCAGATAAGCGATGCGAACAAGTGGGTAAAGAACAACGACGGCACGTGGAGCTACACCTTCGACGTATACGACGTTGACGCCACCTACTACCTCTGGGAAGGCGTGCTGCCCGGTTGGGAGACCGACGCCGGCATCGACCACCCGATAACGATAGTATATAAGAAGGGCGGCACGATACAGTCCGCCGCCTCCGATCTCACCCCGACCAACAGACTCGTAGATCTCGGCGGCGGCAAATACGCCGTAAAGATCAAGAACACAAAGATCGAGGAAGAGACCGCAAGTCTGACGGTAAAGAAGGAAGTCACCGGCGAAGGTGATAAACAAGCCCAATTTACCATTCATATCAAATTCAGCGACGCCACGCTCAACGGCACCTACGGCGACGTAACGCTCAAGAACGGCGAAGCTGACGTCAAGCTCAGCGGCGGCGCGTCGGTAACGCTCACCGGACTTCCGGTCGGCGTGACCTACACCGTCACCGAGCCCGATCCTCAGGGTCACGAATCGACGATAAACAACGGCTCCGGAACGATAGATTCCGCGACAGCGTCCGTCACGGTCACCGTCAAGAACCACAAGAATCCGCCTCCTCCCACGTCCGGACTCGATATAAAGAAGATCATGGCGAAGGAAGGAAACGCAGCGCTTACGGCTGAGGATCTTGCACGCAAGTTCCCCGTAACCGTAACGCTTTACACCGACAGCGCTCTGACCGAGGTCGCCGCCTACGTCAACGGCGCGTTCGGCGACGTGGCGTTCACAAACGGCGTCGGCTCCGTGATGATAGCCAAGGACGAGGTCCTTCACGTCACCGGTCTGCCGATGATCGCCGACGAGAGCGCAAGCCCCGTCACCTACTCCGGGCTCTACTACAAAGCAGTCGAAGGAACGGTGGAGGGCTACACCGTGACCTACACGGCGCAGAGCGGACAGACGAAGGAAGCAAACGTCCCGCTCGTCACCGTAAAGAACACCAAACAGGAACCGCGCCTCGGCGGCTTCAAGGTCGTGAAAGTTCTTGAAGGCGCAAGCGCGACGGATACGACGGAATTCATCTTCACGGTCGAGTTCGACGGACTCACCCCCGGCGCCTCCTACAAATACACGGTGGGCGGAACCGAGTTCACTTTCTCCGGTCTGACGGACGGCACGGGCTTTGTACAGTTCGTCCTCACGAACGGCAAGACCGCGGAATTCACGAACCTCCCCGAGGGCACGGCTTACACCGTGACCGAGGCGTCCTCCGGCTACATCGCGAGCTACACGGTAGTCTCCGATAAGACCGTGGCTTCCGCCTCCGGCAAAAACTCCGTTCCTTACGTCGCGCTCTCTACCGCGACCGAGACCGTTGAAAAGGACGAAAACGCGACGGTAACGTTCACGAACGCTCCCGCGTACGTCAACAAGAACGGTTTCAAGATCTGGAACGACAACAGCAACACCAGTGGCATCCGCCCCGAGAGCATAACGATATATCTCATGGCGGGCACGGCTCAGATCGACAGCGTCACCGTCACCGCGGAAGACGACTGGAAGTGGAGCTTCGACAATCTCCCCAAATACGACGAGCACGGAAACGAGATCGTCTACACGTTTGAGGAAGATATAGTAGAAGGCTACGATACCGAATACGTCGAGCATGAGAACGGCGATATCGAAGTCATCAACACTCACGTTCCGGCGTATATAGACATCCCCGTTGAAAAAATCTGGCTCGACAACGACAACGCGGGCGGCACGCGTCCCGCAAACATCGTAGTCAACCTCTACGCGGACGGAGTCCTGTCCGAGACCGTAAGAGTTTCCCCGGACAATGACGGCAGATGGCACTACACGTTCGAGCATCTGCGCAAATACCGCGCGGGCACGACGGAGCAGATCGCAAAAAACGAGATCGAATACACCGTTACCGAAAACGCGGTCGGTGGATATATCGGCAAGGTTGAGCCGTATTCCGTAACGACGGGCAGCGTCACGGTCAACGGATTTAAGATCACGAACACTCTTGTGATAAAGATCGAGGGCGAAAAGATCTGGCACGACGGTGAGAACGCGAACAAGACCCGTCCCAACAGCGTGACCGTACATCTGTACGCGGACAACGCGGACACCGGAAGAGTTGTCGTCGCCACCGCTCCCGACTGGAGCTGGTCGTTCTCCAACCTCGACAAGTATAAGCTTGTCGGCGAAGAATACGTCGAGATCGTTTATACGGTAGTCGAAGACGCGGTACCCGGATACATCACCGATTATGACGGATACAACGTCATCAACACGGAAAAGACGTCCGCCACGGTGAAGAAGGTCTGGGACGACCATAACGACTTCGATCACATCAGGCCCTCCACGCTCGTGGTCGAGCTGAGCAACGGCAGCAAGACGGTCGGCAGCGTAACGCTGTCCGAGAGAAACAGTTGGACGGATACGATAAACGATCTGCCCAAATACGACGAAAACGGTGATCTTATCACCTACACGTGGGAAGAAAAAGATCTTCCCAACGGTTACAGGCTGGCAAACAGCTCGGTAAACGGCACCATCACAACGATAACCAACAAGCACGATTACCACGCCGAAGGCAGTATCCCGCTTGAAGCCAAAAAGGAACTGAACGGACGTAAGCTCAAAGAGAATGAATTCGGATTTGAGCTTTACGACGCGGAAGGCAATCTGCTCGAGACCGTCTATAACGACAAAGACGGCAAGATCAAATTCACAGATCTCGCCTACACTCTTGATCAGGTGGGTGAACACACCTACACCGTAAAAGAGATCAAAGGCAATCTCGGCGGAGTAACGTACGACAACAGGACGTACACCGTAAAGATAAAGGTTTCCGACAACGGAGACGGTACGCTTAAAGTAGAGCGCACCGACGACATAAAGGATCTC
>CACWOQ010000066.1:0-14828 GCA_902762505.1 uncultured Ruminococcus sp.
GAGCTGGGCGAAATAGTCGTAGTAGTTGTCCTGCACGATCATTTCCGCAAAACGGGTCAGCGTACCGACGAAATCCGTCTTTTCTTCGACGGAGCCGAAACTGTTCTCAAGCGCGTCAAGCACCTGTTCGCCGTACCGGTCTTCGTACTTCCACAGCCGCACCTCATAGCCGTATCTGCTGTTGGTGTCGGCGATATCGAAAACGTGGCGGAGCTTATACGGGATGTCACGGTCAACGAGCAGAGTGATACCTTTCGTGCCTTTGTTGACCCAGCGTCCGAGTTTGTTCCATGTTTCGATCTCGGCACACGCGGTCGCGGACGGTTTCTGCGCATAGATAAGGACCTGATCCGCAAAGCTGTATTTATAGTTGTTCGCCGCCGTTTCGAGGAATGCCATATACTTTCCGGGCGACGCGGAAAGATCACGCGCTGTCTGTTTTGACAGTTCGACTGTCAGACTGTACTTGCTTGGCATACGCTATGCCTCCTTCGTTCATATTCTTACCGATGACCTTAATAAACTGACACTTGTGGTTGAAAGCGTCGCAAGGTACTTATTGAATCTTGTAGCCACTTCAACTATATCCGAATAGGTTGCGGGATAGAAATAACCGTACCGCCAACTGCAAATCGGAATACCGTCCTTACGCAGTTTTGAAACGATCCTTCTTACATCCTTCTCATCAAGTTGTAATGACAGCGACAAGTCCTTGCAGTTGACCGCGTTTTCTCTCCCTTTGTGGTGCTTGAACAAGTGGCTGTAGAGCTGAATTTTGTTTCTTCTTTCGACTGTGTTTTTCATTGTTATCTCCTTCAAAAATGATTACAGCCACAAGTGTCCTGTGGTCTGTTGTCAGGCGCTGTTATCTTGCGCCGATCTCCGTTCTTTGTCTTTGCGGGAACTCCCACCCGTAAACCTTGCCGATCTCGTCGCCGAGCCGACGGGTGATACGGGTGATGTCCGCTCGGGTTGCTTTGCCGTTGTAGATCTTCCACTTGAAGTTCTCGATCTGCTCGTCGCTCACACCGTCTTTATACGTGCGGTAGAGGTAGTAGTTCGTGCCGTCGTGATGGATGGCGGTGCAGCGGAAATCTCCATTCTTATCGACATACCAGGTGTTGTAGTCGCAGTCGGAATACAAGCAGTCTTTGATGTTTCCGCTTTTGATCTCTTTGTAACCCATCACACGACCATTCCACCTACCGATGTCGCCGATCACGATAATGGGACGGGAAAGCTGAATATCCAGATTGCATCGCTCATCGTCAAGATAAGAGTCATTGATTTCGTAGGCACGGTCAATTCGCCATTGCTCGTTTTCGTCCGGGTATTCGCTTTCCATATCTTCGCGCCAGTCTTCGTAATCGATTTGGTCGCTCCAAATGATGTGGTCTGTCTTTTCCATTGGCTGTTTCCTCCTTCTTTTCGGATTTATAAACACAAAGAGGACAGACCATTCTGCCCTCGGGTACATATTCGCCGCAGCATACACAGGTGTCGATCATCGCGCTTCACCCCTGTCCTTTTTGACGGGTTTCAGCATATTACCGTCCGCGTCATACTGCTTGGGATCAGCGCCGGAAGTATCAAAACCGTAAACTGAACCCCAGTACATAGCCGCCTCCTGTGCTTTTGTGACGCCAAGTTTGCCGTTCTGGAAATCAGCAAGTTCTCGACTTTCTTCGCGGTCCTTTGTCGGGATATCTGTTCTGTAAAATCCGGTTTCACCTTTTTTCAGGATGATAAGTTCGCCCGTCGTTTTATTGACAGAGTAGCAGCAGTCGGGCAGATCAGCACGAAGCGGAATGACAGTGCTTCTGTTTTGTTCCATTCTTTCGGCAAACTCACAGATGTGAAAGCAAAGGTCTCCGACCTCAAGGTGATAATCGTCGATATATCTGCACACACGATCAAGCTGTTCACCGTCTGAAAGGGTGATACGGATCTTCTCGCCGTCGGCAATACGGAACTTCTCCTGATACCGAGGGGTAATGAAGCGGATGCCGCGTCGGGCCTGCCTGATGTGATCGTCGAGCCAGTCACGTCGGTAGCAGTAACAATAAAGGTTATATTCGCCCTTGTTCGGATTCAGCCGCATTAGATAGGCGTATTTCTCGGTATCAACACGGATGCCGTAGTATTCCTGCTCGGTATCCATACGGCTCTGCGGGGCGGAATGACAATACTTTGCAAGAGAAGCGCGGTTATGAAGAATATCTCCTTCCTCGCGCAAACTGTTGATGATTTCATCAAACTCATCTTTGAACTCTTGTGTTTTCATGTCCTTGCGCCAGTCGTTCCAAGTCGAAAAGAAACCGTTACCGTCAGTATCCATATCCGCGCGAAGATAGCCAATCAAACCGCTCTGTCCCGCAATTTGCGAACTCTGAGAAAATGTGTATTTGTCTTCTTCGGAAGTCATAGCCCGTTTTTCGTATTCAGCCATCAGCGATCACCTCTGTCCCGTTTTTCTTTCGCGCGAGCTTCCTTCAATCCGTCAACCGCCCATTCGGGAAGCTGTTCTGTTGGAAACACCCCGAGAATATCCTGTCTCTGAAAAGTGGTGTCGTGTCCGTCGTATAGAGAACGACAGAAACAGGAGCGACCTCTTGCGTTCGGCTGAGAACCAAAGCCGCCGACGCAGAGATACATCTGATGCGCCGCGCGACTAAACTCGGAACGAAGTGCATCTCCCCGGATCACGACAACTCTGCCTTTCAACAGATCGTTTTCCGTAATCGGCTCGCATTCATTCGCTTTCATTTCACGGTTGTCTCCGACGATTTCCTTCTCGCGTTCAAAGTCTTTCTGTGCTTCTTCGGATTTTTCGGTCACTCGCTCGCCGAAAAGCGTTGCGACGTCTGCGTAGCTGTCGCTGACAGCGCATTCGACCAACCTCTCAAAAACGCCGTTGTTCTCGACGTATCCGCAGAGGAAACGTTCATACTGTACGGCGTTCGGATTCTCCGCCAGCACGATCTCGTGTTTGCCGACGCGGATGCTTGTCAGTATCTCGTAGTCGCCGATCAAGCGTTTTTCATTATTCATGTTTACCTCCATTGAGAAGGGCGGCACCTTTCGATGCCGCCCGTCCCGTTACTTTTTCTTTTTTCGTTTGCTCAGGAACACGAATCCAAAGACAATGAATCCGATAAGGATTACTGTCAACGCTATTTTCATCTTTACCTCCGTCCTGCATACCAGTCATCGTAGGCGTTGCCCTTGATCGTGATCGTGTTCGGAATAACCGTCAGACTAATCATTCCCGACGGTGTCCAACAGTCTGATTGCACGACCTTGACGGTATATGCTCCATCCGGATACCAAAGCGGAGTAAAGTGAACCTTGCCGTAGTTGCCAAATACGGGAAGTTCATAATAATTGTATGCCTCTCCCACAACCTTTGTCAGCGTTGTTCCTTTGTTTGCCGCATACGCATAACCGTATTCCGGGTAGGTCGCACACGCGTATTGAGGCAAGGTATAAGATGAAGTCGCCGCAAGGACGCCGTTGTAGGAATTGTTAAGATGGACCCTTGACTTCAGCGAGATTGCGTATCCTGATTTCATAGTCCAACCAGACGAGTCTTTCACAGCCGTTTCACCCGTAGCAGGTTCTATACTGTTCGGTGTCAATTTGGTGAGAGTTACTTTATAGGTCTTCCTTTCAAATCTGCCATTTTCGTAAACATATTCCCACCAACTCGCGGCTGCCGTAGAACCAGAAGGTTTTGCCGGAATGTTGAACCCGGAGGGTGCGTTCTCCTCATATTGCGTATCAGGCGTTTGGTAATGCGCATAAGGAGCAGTTGCTCGTTTGTTGGAAATCTCGTTCCAATACTGTCCTCCGTAATAAATGTCCGCTTTTAGCGTCACATCTTTTCCGTTCAGATTAGTCGGAACCGTCCACTTGAAATAGACGAGATTACTGCTTGCAGCCGGCACAACAACGTTCTTGGTAACTGTTTTGAACGGCGTCGTGGCTCCGTCTTTATACACTCTCAGTCTGACTTTCAGACCGTCAGAGGGGATATAATCCTCCCAAACATAGTTCCAGATCCTGAAGGAAGAGATAACGTCCGTTCCTTCACGGAACGGTGCGTTAGGCGCAATAGCTGTCAGAGACAGCGGGATATTGGAGTGGCATACCGTCAGCCAATGGTTGTTCATTCCATCCGTCTCATAATCCGTATTGCCTCTCGCAACCGTATCGAGATAAACGCCGCCCCAGATATAGAACGTTCTCTCGTTTGGAACGATAAACTCGTTGCCAGCAACTTCAATCGTTTCACCGGGATCAATCGCGTAAACGCCGGGGATCTGTGTTTTATCATCGTTGTACCCCTTGACGTAGACCTTGCAATCCGTGTTGTTTTTGTACACGTAATGCACCGTGAGCGTGTCGTTTACGGTGAGATTGCTCTTGTCAACATAGTTGCCGTCTCCGTCAACGAGCAGAATATCGAACAGTTCAACATCGGACTTTACAACAGGCAGATAATAGGTCGTGCTCTCAGTCGTGTGTGCCTTATCCGTGTTCCAAGCCGTTCCCAAGTCAAACTTCAACCTGTAAGAGTTCGTATCCTCTTTAGCAGGTAATGGGATCGTGTAGGTCCCGATGGAACTGTTTTTCGTATAGGATTTGGTTTTGCTCAGACCTACGGACGATTGCGAGACGTCCTTTCCGTCTGTGTTCGCGGTGTAGATGTGAGTCCAGGACGAACCATTCCAGCGATTTGCAATCGCGGTGACAGTGTTGGAGGATTCCCAGGTCGTTGTTGCTCCGTATTTGTACTGGAACGTAACTTTCTGACCGAAATACAGTTTACCCGATGAACCCGCTGATCCGCTGTAAGCCTGAACCTCTGACTCTTCGTTATACGCCGAAACCTTTTCTCGTGTAACGATAGGTTTAACGGGAATATAGAAGGTCTTTTCTGCGCCGGTCTTTTTGACTGTGCCGTTCGTTTCGATCCAGTCAACGCGGGCTTTTACGGTATAATACGACTTTGAAACCGGCACGGTCGTGTTGCTCGTCTTCACGTCATACCACTCCAGATTGTTCGTGTAGCCGTTTCTTGTCGCCACCTGCGTTCCGTCGACCCATACGGTCTGTTTGACATAGCAATTCTCGGTTTCCTTCGGGAAGTTTACCGAGAAGAAAATCGTCTCGCCGAATTTCGGGTAATCTTTTACATACGTCCAGTTAGAAAAGGCAGTTCCCGTACTCGTTCCATAATGGTACGTCTTTGTCGGTATCGTTCCTTTATATACCCGACATTCCTTGACCGAGAGAACTGGAGAAAAATCATTTCTTGTTTCCGTATAGGCGATACCTACGCCGTATCCTTTGTTTATGATATCGTAGAATGTCAGCCGCCTTGACGCAGCGCTTACGCCTTCCCAAAGTCCCTGGCCGTCGGGCGTATAAAGAGAATTGGGATATATCCTGTTCACATAGCCTGATATGAATCCCCAACTTTCTGATGTGGAGCTTGATCCTCCGTCGCTTAAAGATCCGAGAATATGTTTGCCGTACAAAGCGATCTCGGTAACGGTCAGCGCATGATACGAGCCTTCGAGACGTACGTCGTAAATCGGCTCAACAAGGATCTTATCGCCGTTTTTCAGATTCGAGACGGATCCTATGCCGAGCGTTGAAAGTATTTTGTTTATATTATTCACGTTGTTCTGCCAGTTCTGCATATCCGACGTAACGGGCAGCTCCGAGGCAAAATTCATGTCGTCTTCCTTATAGCAATTCGTTGTGTTTTTAACGGTGGAAAATCCTCCGTACTGGTTATTTATCAGTTGCTTTTTGTTATGTTTCACCGAAAATTTGTAGTCGCTGCCGCAGGCCTGCTCTCCGTACGGCGCGTTGGATTTCTTTTTGAATACGTCAATTACCTTTGAGACCTTGTTTGCGCCGTCTTTATCGACTGCGCTGAATCTGTAGCCTAACAAATTACGGTCGTCCGTGTATCTTATCGCATAACCGTTAGGTCCCGCGTCGGTATCTCCCGCAAAACCGCCTTCCGAATCTCCGTCCCATTCAAGCGCTATAGCCGGAATTCGGACGACCGAGATCATGGCGGCAAAAACGAGATACAGCGATAGAATACATACGATCTTTTTCTTCATTATTATCCTTTCCGGGCAAAATGAAAGACCCGGCGTTTTCAGCCGAGCCTTTCATAATCCCTATTTGCTTATTAGTTTTCGCAGGTGTGGCAGGTCCATGCGTCCACGTGCTTCCCGCAGTTCGGGCAGTTACACGCCGTTACAAACTGAACGCAGGTCCCGTGACTTCCGTCGCCGCATTTCTTACCGCAGGTCTGGCAGTAATAAACGGGGTCTTTGCGAACGTCGTATTTCGGACATTTGCTCGGAGTGTAGCAGGTGTTGCCCCATTCGTCCGTTGCGTAGAAGCTCGCGCAGTCGCTCTTGCCGCAGTAGGGACAGCCTTCTTTTTCGAGATTCAGCACATAAGCGTGAGTCTCAGGTCCGTCGCAGTGATGCCCGGGAGTTCCGCAGTTATACGGTTCCGGCTGAGTGCCGATTGTGATGCCGCCGCTGACTTTTCCGTCGCCGTCATCGGTCGGAGTCTTTTCCGTTACGGGCTTGACCGGATCATTCGCGGAAGTTTTAGTCGTATTCGTGACGGGAACGACCGGAGCGGTTTCGTCGGGAATTGTCAGCACGTTATCGGGATCGCTTCCTTCGGTCGGATCATCGGTGATCGGGTCGGGATCAAACTCGTTCCCGCTCGTTTCCGACGTTTCCGGCTCGTCAGTCTCAATGTCGCTTACCGCAACATCAGAGGTTGTGGTTTCCGTTCCGGATGCCGGGGTCTCAGACGTTTTTCCGCCTGAGAAAGCGATGATACAGATTGCGGCGATCACAAATACGGCTGCGATCACACCGATGATAATGCGGGTTGTTTTCTTGCTCATTCTTCATTCCTCCTTAAAACCTCTCTTCGAGGTCAATTTTGACTGTGGTAGGGATTTGCGCCGTACTGATTTTCACATTGTCAAAATAGATCGGGACGTACAGCGTATAGCTCACATACAGTCTCAGTTTTCCTGTTTGGGTGAAGCCTACGGTCGGTTTTGAGATATAATACTCAGTTCGTCCGTTTGCATCTCTATGATAGTAGTAATTTCCGACTTTGACAAATGTGCAAAATTCGGCAAGATCGGAAATATACATACTTGCATTCAGCGCGTCCGCGTCGTTGTTTCCTTGCTTTATCGAGTTGTAGATCTCAATGGAGTTCTTCATAAGATAGCTTTCAAGCACGGTCTTTGAGTTTCTTTCGGTGAGCCGGACAACGTTGACCGCGCTTGCAAAGGTGACAAAAACGGAGAGGATCATGCAGATCACGATCACAAGGACGCAGACCTTCACGTATCCTTCTCCGCGTTTATTTTTCAGCATTCGACCACCTACTTCCAATACTTCTGCGACAGACCCGAACGGTGAACCGTCAGCGTAACGGGGATTTTGAATACACCGAGTCCCTTTATCTCAGTTGTAACGGATATTTCTACCCACATAACGTGACCGAGCTGAACTCTTTTGTAGGTTGAATTGAAATACTCGTCAGCACCGAAATCAAGATCGAAATCATAATACTCATCGAGCATTCGCTCGTAAGCGTCCTGAGAATCGTTCCCGAAGCATCCGCTGTAGGTGGATGCCTCCAGTATCTCATCGGCGATTTGATCCATTTCGATGCGAAGGGTGATGAAGCTGAAAATGTTTATGGCAATAACAAGGATCATAACGAAGACGATCACGCCGACACACATATCGACGTAACCTTCGCCGTTTTTGCTTTTCATTATCTTTTTAAGCACATCGCATCCTCCTTATCCGAACAGTACGCCGATACTGCTCATTATTTGTTCAAGGATGACAACGACGTAGATAAGCATGAAACATATAAGCAGACACATAGAGAGGCGTTTGACCTTCTTCGGGACCTTCTGTGCGCGCAGACGGAGCTGCTGACGGGCGGTATCGTTGAACTTCAACGCAAGCGACGCCCAATAGATCTTGTTGTCGTCGCCTCGCAGGATTCCGATCAAGCCACGGCAGACGTCGCTCATCATGGAAGAACCGACGCGGCTCTCAAGGCGGGTGATGGCTCCTTCGTAGTTGCCGGACTTCATATCCGCTACCGTGATCGTCAGCTCATGCTTCAACTCCGGTCCCGCGTTTTCCGCGTAGGATTCGAGCATATACAAAACGTCACGGTTGTGCGCGAGAGTTTTCTCGATATTGGAAACGAGACGCGGCAGTTCATACTCGATCCGCTCACGTTTTGCGCGGATGCGCTTGCTTACGCTTTTTACCTCCATCTTGTAGAGAACGACTGCGAGGATAAGAACGACCGGAACGAGCAGCGGGAAGATGAACGCCACGGGAATGGCGAGGACTCCGACAAGACAGGCTTTGACGATTGCGTTTGCCTTGAACATTTCAGGGGATATATCAATCTGTGCCGTCTTCAAATCCGCTTCAAGCTCTGCGCGTTTGAACTCGTTGATACGGATATGCCTTGACAGACCTTCCGCGATGCCCGAAAGCCAGATATCCAGTCCGGATTTCTTATCCTTCTGCTTCTTTGAGAGACTCTCCACGGCTTTGGAGGTTTTGTAATACGGGATCTTGTAAACGTCGACCAGTATAAAGAACAAGCCGATGCCGCACAGAACGCCGATGATTGCTTGCATCATAACAGTTTACCTCCTTTACCGTTTGTATTCGATGGGCTTTGTAAACTTCTTCATAAACATCGCCGTAATGAGAATGACGAGTCCGCAGAGACCGCAGACCGCTTTGCCCGGAGTGGAATACAGGAGAGTGTGGAACCAGTCCTTGTTCAGCAGGTAAAGAAGCGGTACGTTGCCTACGACAAGAGCCACCATCATCCAGTATTCGTTTCTCGCACCGGCGAGCATCGTCGCAAGCTCGCTGTTGACGATTCGGACGTCCGCAAGCTTCTGAACGACCGGTTGAAGGGTGTCCTTCAAAGTTCTGTCGTCCTGGCACAAAATGAGCGTATCGACCCACTCCCGAAATATATCATTGTCCACCTTTTCACGCAGGTTGTAAAGTGCGCGTTTGATGTTGGACGTGACTGCCGTCGCTTCACCTTCAAACGCCATAAACACTTCACGCAGCGGAGGTTTGATATACTGAATGTTCTCTCTGACCGCCTGAACAATGTCGTCGCAACGCTCGTAAGAGGTCGTAATGATCGAAAGCGCCGTTTCCAGTTCTTCTTTCGTCTGCTTCTCGTAGTAGGTCAGAGTGTTGGTGATATAGAAGAACGGGATAAGCGCAAAGGTCACGGCAAGCACCGGCATCAAAAACAGGTTGTCGATAAGAATTGAAACGATAATACCGGCGGCAAAGAGAACGACCGACGCACAGATGACGATGGTGAACTGCTTGGATTTGCCCGTTGACGCGAGCGCGCCTTTGATATTCACGAGGATGCGGTAGATCTTATGCTTCTTCCTGTTGCCTCGAATGTTCTTCGCTTTGTCGTGCATCGTATCATTGGGCGTGATAAGCTTCATAAGGTCGTCGGTGATCTGCTCCGGAGTCAGCCCGAAGAAGATCGCGATTGCGATGATGAGGAAAACAGAAGCTATAACTTGCAGGATCATTCAGGCTCTACCTCCTTTTTCTTTTTCTTTGGAGCCGCTTTAGGCTTTAAGAACTGTGCGAGCAGATCTTCGGGAACGCCGAACTGCATCAGCTTTCCCCTCAGATGGTCGCTCATATATTCGGGCTGCTCGAAGTGTCCCTCGATCTTGTATTTGCCGTTCACAAGCTCGTTTTTCGTGATAACGTAGCGGAAAAGCGTGTGGTACTCACGGTCTCCGTTCGGTAAGATCACACACTCGGAAATGTCCATGATCTTACGGGAGTTATCTTCGAGCTTATGCGCATACACGACGATGGGGAACGCCTGTCCCGCCTGCATAAGCGAACGACTACGATGTCGGGATTGAAACGCAGGGACGCGACGACGAGATCTTCCTGCGTGATGTCGTAAGCGGGGTTATCCGACGGGCGTGACAGCGTGTGAACGACGTTGTTCACGACTTTGCCTTTCTTGAAACTGACAAGAGACAACTCGCGGGAACCTGATTCAATCGTAAAGATACGCTTGTAGTTCGGGACCGAGGTGAGAAGCGCGTTCAGCAGAGTGGTTTTACCGCTTGAAGTTGCGCCGGCAACGACGAACGAAATACCGTAACGCAGACACATACAGAGGAAGTCGATCATCTGCTGAGTACCCGTGCCGCCGTTTATGATCTGTTCGCGGTTGACCTTCGACGGATGAAGCAAACGGATTGATACCGAAATGCCTCTGTCGGCGTCCACGATAGGTTCTTTTAATGCGGTTATACGGGTGTTGCCAGGCAGATGCCCTTGCGCCATAGGCGTGGCGTTGTCTATGATCATTCCTGAATGGTGGAGCAATCTCTTAACGATGTCCACAGCGTGCTGCGGGGAGAAGAAATGCTCCTTGAGTTTCTGCATTTTGCCCGTACAGTAGGTGATGCAGATGTCGTCCCATCCGTTGATGTTGATCTCTTCGATGGTATCCTTGCCGAGATACGGGGTAAGGATCGAGTATTCAGCCATTTCGGAATAGAGGCGTTTGGATAGTTCCTCCGTCGTGAATCCGTCTACAACATACCCCGTATCGTTCAGATACTTGTCGATATATGACCGGAGCTGACCGAGTTTCTTTTTATCGGACAGCGCGGCGGCATAGTTCTGGGAGATATACTCCTGAACCATCTGAAGGAGAGATACGAAATTAACCGTTTTCGCCATCAGCCATCACCGCCTTTGCAATTCTTTCGATTTCGCTTTTGTACTTGCAAGCTCCGATGCGTTCCGAAAGAGTACCGGTGATCATCTGCTGTTTAAGACTCCTTTCATACGGCAGCTTGTATTCCATACCGTGAAAGTGCTTTTCGGTCTCATAGATCGGGACGTAAATGTCTTTATCCATCACGTTCAGAACTTTGATTTTCTTACCCTCGATCATCAAAAACTGGTTCACGCAGGAAGCGTAGTAGGAAATACATTTCATATCCGGGGAAAACATCTGAACGGCGATGTCGCAGTCGCGCTTTGCGATGGACGAGACCATATCGTCGGGGTCGCAGGAGCAGTCCACGATCACATATTCAGCACAGTCCTTGAGGACCGTGAGTAACTGCGTGACCTTATCCTCGGTAGGGCGCGGATACGAGTATCTGTTCTCTCCGAGTTTGAAGCCGAGAAAGCCAAAGTTCTGCATCGTTTTCACGTTTACGGTCTGCTTCAGAACGTCCTCCTTGTAGATGTCGGTCTTATCGAGAGCGACGCCCAGAGAGTAAAGCTCCGAGTCCTTTCCGTTAGGGAAAAGATAAGCCATACAAGGCACGGTCAGATCTGGGGAGAGAAAGTGGACCGATGTCTTTTTCATTCCGTAGATTGCCTGTGCCAGTTTGAGCGCGGCAGTAGTCTTTCCGCAGTTCGGAGAGCCGCAGACGGCGATCATCTTACCCATTGTTGACTGCCTCCTCTACGTCGTAGTGATCGGCGTTGCCGTTTATGATGTCGTTCGCTTGCTGAATGATGTCGTCAGTAACGACCGAGCTCTCCTCGGAGTCGTTGTTATCCTCCTTTTCAGGATCGAGAGTCAGGAAATATTCGTCCTGCTTGTCGAGGAACTTCTTGGCGTTTTCAGCCGTTCCACGATACACGAGCGCGACGGTCAGAGTAGTGTCTGCTTCATACTTGGCGAGCAATTTCGCCTGCTCGGTGTTTGCAAGCAGCGTGACGGTGCTCGGGATCTCGTAGCTTCCGTCTTCGTTCTTCACAATGCTGTCCTGATCGATACCGCCTGCCGTGGTGGTCGTGATGACCTTCATATACTTCAAGGCGGCAGGGATACTCGCTTTGCCCGTGTCCTTATTCACGACGATCATAGAGATAATATCGCCGTTTTCAAGCTTACCGGAAAGCCCTGCGGCAAACGTGTCGATAGTCACGCTGACCGCGACCTTTTTGCCGTCGAGAGAAGCGAACACGTCGCTTGCGGTATTCGCCTCGCCGGTAATCTTGGCGGCGGTAAGATAGTCGCCCGCGTAGAGCATTGAAGAAGCGTATTTGCCGATGATCTCCTTCGGATCGTTCAGCACTCCGTCCGGGATAGAGTCCGTTTTGACCTTTGCGACCTCAAGATGATCCGCTGTGATCTGAACGCCCTGTTTTACGTCAGACGCCAAGCGGATGACCTCGCTTGAGTCCGTAGAGAGTCTGTTGACGATAGGCGCGATCAGGAAGGTGATGGCGACCGCCACGACCATACAGATCACGCCGATAACTGTTCTGTTTTTCATATCTTTCGTTTGTCCTCCTTAAACTTGGATAAAATACGCCGCCATTGTTCCGACGGCGAGATACGGGATCATGGGAAATCCCTTCTTTTTGTCTTTCTTGAAAATATTGAAGACGACCGCGAGTATCATTCCCACGAGCAAACCGATGACGCCGCGGTTCAGCCCGAGCAAAAACGAGCAGGCAGCCGCCATTTTGATGTCGGCTCCGCCGATGTTGGATTTGGTGATGAGCATTGTTAAGAGCATCAGACCTCCTGCAAACAAAGCGGAGATAATCATATTCGGAAGTGACGAAAGTTCTGTCCCGATGAACGCTGCAATCACGACCATCAGATGGAGGTAATCTTCGCATTCCCGTTTCTTGATATCTTCATAGGAGGAGAATACGAGGATGAGGGATAAGATGATACCCTTGACCGTGGTTGCAGCAGATCCAAAAAAACAGAGCAGAAGGATCGTCACAAAAGCCGAAATGCCTATAAAACAGAGCGCCGTTTTCTTTTTATTCCCGTCATACTTGCCGGCAGCGAACCTGCCGACAAGCAAAGCGACGAGAACGACGGAGATCAACATCAAAGTTGAAGTCACGATAAAGGCGATCTGGTTTGACGCGGTGATCTCATAGAAATTCGGAAGGCGCGGAATGATAGGACGGATCATCGATGTCATACGCTCACCTTACTTTCTTTTTCTGATTACGATAAAGGCAACGATGCTAGCAACGACAAGAACTCCGCAGATAATGACCGGTACTACGCTCGCGGTCTTACACTCAGCGTAGAGTTCAAGCTCTTCGCTCATATCTGACAGATCGAAAGTGATCTTCTTGCCGTCCACGGTTCCGTTCTTATACGCGCTGATCTTGGCGGGCATTTCGACCGAGATACTGACCTTGAAAACGTCGCTCATATCATATCCCTGGATCTGTCCTTCGACCTTGTTGAGAACGGCGTCGAACACATATCTGGAGCCATCCTTCGTAATCTCTACAGACTTGAAGATATGGTCATCTTTACTGACAGCAGGTGTTTCATCAACAGGATCGGTCAGGAAGAAATCACCGGCTGAATCTTCGGAATCAGCGGGTTCAGTGCTTACATCTTCTAGTTCATTTTCAACAGGTTCGCTCATATCGCCGAAATCGCCGGTCTCGTAGGTCATATCGGCAAGCGCTTTTTCAATTTCCTCAAAGGATGCGTATTCTTTGGTTTCGGTGTAGGCGATATACTTGTCACCGTCTACCTCGATCTCCTGCGTTTCCTTACCCTCAAACGGATTCTGACCGTCCATCATCTGATCGACGAAATCCTTTTTGAGACCAACGGTAGCCGCAATGCTGCCGGTCCCGTCCTTATTGAGTTTCACGTTCAGATCTTCATAGACGCACCCGGTGAGGCAGAGAGCAAGCGTTACGGTGGCGAGAATGATTGCAAAAAACTTTTTCATAGAAACCTCCTTGTTTCATAAGTTGGGGCGGCACCTTGCGATGCCGCCCCATTCTGTTTCTTAATACTGACTGTCGCTTACTTCTTGTAGTTGAAGAGCGCGGTGATCTTGCTCGTGACGGTCGGCATGATGGTCGTGTTGAACAGAGCATACAGACCTGCGAGCAGGAGAGCGCCGATGACGACGGCGATGAGGATCTTCACGCCGGAATCGACGTAGCCCTCAGCCTTCTTGTTGGCGATGAAAGTCTTGGCAGAGATAACAGCGGCGTTAGCCTTGTCTCTGATAGTGTTGAAGAGCTTTCTCATTGCGTTATACCTCCTTATTTTGAATTACTTGCCCGAGTAGTTGAACAGGCCCTGAACCTTGCTCGTGACGGTCGGCATGATGGTCGTGTTGAACAGAGCATACAGACCGGCGAGCAGAAGAGCGCCGATGACGACGGCGATGAGGATCTTCACGCCGGAATCGACGTAGCCCTCAGCCTTCTTGTTGGCGATGAAGGTCTTTGCGGAAATGACGGCGGCGTTAGCCTTGTCGCGGATGGTGTTGAAAAGTTTTCTCATAGTTCTTTTACCTCTTCTTTCTTTTTGGATTACTTGCCGGAGTAGTTGAACAGTCCGGTGACTTTCTGGGTTACGGTCGGCATGATGGTGCTGTTGAACAGCGCATACAGACCGGCGAGCAGGAGGGCGCCGATGACAACGGCGATCAGAATTTTGACGCCGCTGTCGACATATCCTTCGGCGCGCTTGTTGGCGACGAAGGTCTTGGCGGAAATAACGGCGGCGTTAGCCTTGTCTCTGATTTTGTTGAAAAGCTTTCTCATGATTCTTTTACCTCTTTCTTGATTTGATTTTTTTGGTGGGGTGATTTCTTATGCCTGTGCGGTGGTGTCGGTGTTCTTCGCGGCTTCATCAGCGACTTTCGCGTCATAAGCGGCGAATACGGCATC
>CACWOQ010000066.1:14849-25903 GCA_902762505.1 uncultured Ruminococcus sp.
CTGCTCGTTGCCGTCGTTGTCCTTGTACGCTTCGGAAGGCATTGCAATGAAACGACCCTTCTCGGTCTGGATGACCTTAACGCCGTGGACGGTGAACTGATCGTCCATCGTGACGGAGCAGGCCGCCTTGAGGGGCTTGCCGTTTTCGATGACCTTGCGTACCTTAACACTGTACTTCATGGTGTCGGTGTCCTCCTTTCTTCAAAAAATCCTATATGAGTGCTGCGGCAGGGCAAAAAAGAAGACCGAAACTTTCGCTTCAGTCTGTGCGCACATCTTTTTTTACCTTGCCTGTTCACGTTGCTTCTGCAAATACCGCCTGTAGTATTCAAGCGCCTTTACAATATAGTCCTCAGCCTGTTTGTCGGCGTATCCCTGGGGGATAAGAGGACTTATGCGTTCGAAAGAAAACTTGAACTTCGGCTTCTGATTCGGCTTTTCTTCTGCCATGATATCCGAAACCTTATCATAATCCACGGCTCCGGCTTCAAACGCCTTGCGGATACGAATTGCCTGATCGTGCGATGGGAACGCCTCCGTTTCGTCGATACGGTCAACGATGTCTCTCTGGACTTCTTCGTCAAGATAAGAGAGTTCCACTGCGGGGCGCATCTTCATCTTTCCTTCATCAACAAATTGCTGAAGCTCAGGAACAAGGTGAGTTAAACGGATATATCGCTGAATTTGAGAAGGACTATCCCCTGAATCTTTTGCGATAATGGTATCTGATCGACCTTCTCGCGACTTCGCACCCACTGGGTGCGAAGTTGATTCATCGAGATCAGTTCTTTTTCCTTGTCGTTTAAGCGCTTCCATTTTCATCTTATATGCCTTGCCCTTATCGGTAGGAGCAATTTCGGATCGTTGACTGTTGCTGTCAACCATAAGGATGATTGCTTCGTCCCGGTTCACGTCCTTCACCTCGCAGCGAAGCGCCGGAATACCAAGACGCTCGCAGGCACGTTTCCGTCTGTGACCGGAGATTATTTCGTATCTGCCGTTGTCCTTTCTGCGAACCAGCGCCGGGGTGATAATCCCGCGGTCTTTGATACTTTCCATAAGATCCTCCATATCTTCATCGTCAACAACTCGATAAGGGTGATCCGGGAAATCGTCAATCTCCGAAAGCGGGATCTCGTAGATTTTAGGAAGTCTGTTTTCCGCACGTTCCTCATCAGTCATAAATAGTTCATCGTACGCAGTCATTCCGAGATCTATATCTTTCGCGTGACTCAATTTCCAACACCTCCTTTGTCAGTTCTTCGTAAGCTTGTGCAATCTTGCTGTTTTTGTCATAAGCAAAAATGCTTTGACAGGCGACGTTTGATTCCGTTGCTCTCACGGAATATGGGATAACTGTTTTGAAGACATTGATATTCTGACCAACAGTCTTTCTCATACTCTGAACGATAGATTTATCATTGTTAGTCCTGAAGTCCACCATCGTAAAGAGGATGCCGTCAATCTTCAGTTTTGGATTGATACTGCGCTGAACCTTGCGATACGAACGTAGCAGCAAATCCAAACCTTTTGTCGAAAGAATTCTCGGCTGAGAAGGGATTATAATGCTGTCAGCCGCAACGAAAGCGTTGACGGGGAGAATGCCGAGAGAGGGCGTACAGTCGATCAGAATATAGTCGTAGTATTTCTTCTGCCGTTCCACATAGTTTTTCATTACGAACTCGCGGCTCATAGTGTTGAACATTGAGGCTTCGACGCCGGACAATTCAATGTTGCAAGGCAGAAGATCGATGCCTTCTTCTGTTTCGATGATTCCGAGATCGTCGTCAAACGATTTGTCTTCCATCACGTTTGTGAGAACGGTGGAAAGAGTGACGTCATAGTCATCCGGTCTGGCAATCCCGAGACTTATGGACAGGCTGCCCTGAGGGTCAGCGTCGATAAGCAGGACCCGTTTTCCTTGACGGGCAAGTCCAACTCCGAGATTCAGCACAGTAGTCGATTTTCCCGTGCCGCCTTTTTGGTTTTCAACGGCGATTACATTACATTTGCTCATTTTTGATTTCTCCTTTCCTATAATTCACATCACCGAGCAGGTGGATATGTAAAAAAACTGCAATAAAAAAAGACCGAACGATCTTTATATACAATAAAGAAAATTCGGTCTGAAAAGACAAATATTATGTTGTGAGATATTTCCGACGGTTCAAGTCCTGTCTGTGGAGTAGTGTATTAGCAATAAGAGAAAAACTATGAGATTTTTATTCGTTTTGTTGATCTCGCGAGTTCGAGTCCTGCTTCCACACTTTTTTGGTCAATGTTTTGCATTTTTCAATAACATCAAATTATGTGTATAAAAAACAGAAAGCCCTTATATTATATGGGCTTTCTGCTTTTTGCCTTTTCGGGCGATAATCATGGCGCGCCATGCGGGATTCGAACCTGCGACCTACCGGTTCGTAGCCGGGCACTCTATCCACTGAGCTAATGGCGCATACACCGGATTTTTCCGGTGCCTTGATATAATATCACTTTTTCGCCCTTTTGTCAAGGGGTTTTTGAGATATTTTTTATTTTTTGTCTACCTTCAGATATTCGCGCACGAGCGTGTTCAGAAGCTCGTCACGGTCGATCTTGCGGATGAGTCCGCGTGCGTTTTTATAGTTGGTTATATACGTCGGATCCTCCGAAAGAATATAGCCGACTATCTGATTTATGGGATTGTATCCCTTTTCCTTGAGCGCCTGATACACCTGTATCAGTATTTCTCTCGTTTCTTTTTCCTTTTCATGCACGAGAGAAAAAGTAATTGTTTTATCTTTCTCTGACATTTTGCGGCTCCTTTCGGTCATACTGATCCACTATACGTTTATTATATACACGTATTTTTGAATTTTTCAAGTATTTTCAGAAGATTTAAGCAATTTATATTCATAACTGTCCTGCAAAGCCTGCAGGCAGGCCTCGATTATATCGCACGACACGCCGACGGTCGTCCAGTTCTCGCCGCCGTCCGTCGATTCTATGAGCACGCGGACCTTTGCCGCGGTCGTAGTCGAGGCGTCTATGACTCTGACCTTGAAGTCGAGCAGCTTCATATCGCCCACCTCCGGATAAAACACCGAAAGCGCGCGCCTCAAAGCGTTATCCAGCGCGTTGACCGGACCATTCCCGAGCGAGCTTCCCATTTCCGTCCTGCCGCCGACCTCGATCTGTACGACCGAACACGAGGTCAGTTCACCGTTTGCGGACGGGTAGTCGTCCGTCGTCTTATGCAGAAGTATCGTGAATTTCGGCTCGTATTTATACAGCACCTTTCTCAGCAGAAGCGAGAAAGACGCCTCCGCCGCCTCGTAATGATACCCGAAAAGCTCCTTTTCCTTAAGCTCGCGTACGGCTCGGTTGAGCTCGTCCGAATCCTTGTCCGCCTCCGGCACAAGACGCCTTACCCGGTCGAGCAGGGTGTTTCTGCCCGAGATCTCCGACAGCACGAATTTCCTTTCGTTTCCGACAAGCGACGGGTCGATATGCTCAAACGACGGCGGATATTTCTTCACCGCGTCGATATGCATCCCCGCCTTGTGGTAAAACGCGCTTTTGCCTATATACGGCTCGTCGTTTCTTATTCTCGTGTTCGATATTTCCGCAACGGCTTTCGCCGTCTTTCTCAGATCTCTCATATCGCATCCGAGACTGAACCCGAGCTTGAAAACGAGGCTCGGCATTATTACGGACAGATCCGCGTTGCCGCATCTCTCGCCTATTCCGAGGAACGTTCCCTGTATCTGCACGGCCCCGGCTTCCGCGGCGAGCAGCGAGTTCGCGGCGGCGCAGCCGATATCGTCGTGGAAGTGCACGGCTATCCTTTTATCCTTATACCTATCCGCGGTCTTTTTCGTTATGACGGAGACGTCAGACGGGACTGTCGCGCCCGTCGTATCGCAGAGGCAGAGCGTGTCCGCGCCGGCGTCCGCCGCACAGTCGAGCACGGCGTACGCGTATTCCGGATCGTCCTTTACGCCGCGGAAGAAATGCTCCGCGTCGAATATGACCTCTTTACCCGCAAGGCTCAGATAACGCACGGTATCGTATATCATCCGGAGATTCTCCTCCTTCGATATACGCAGCACTTCTCTCACCTGCTCCGACGACGCCTTTCCGAATATGACGACGGCGGGAGTCCCCGCTTCAAGCAGCTTCGCCATCGCCTGAGACGACGAAGGCTCCTCACCGGGGCGCAGAGTCGGTGAAAACGCCGCGAGCCGCGCGTGCGACAGCTTCACGTCGCGCAGCCGCGCGAAAAGCTCCTCATCCTTCGGATTCGAGCCCGGGAATCCGGCTTCGATGACGTCGATCCCGAATCCGTCGAGCAGCTTCACTATTTTTATCTTATCGTTTACGGAAAACGATATCCCCTCGCTCTGCGCTCCGTCGCGCAGGGTGGTGTCAAATATCTCTATTCTGTTCATTTTCACCGTCCGATGCTTCAAGCATCCTGTTCACAGCGTTTAAATATGCGAGTATGCTCGCTTCTATGACGTCGGTCGAAAGACCTCTGCCAGTAACGGTACCGTTTTTCATCCTCAGTTTGACCGTGACCTCGCCGAGAGCGTCTTTTCCGCCGGATATCGAGTGTATCGAATAGTCGTACAGCTCGTGTGCTGGCGGCGATATGATGCGGTCAACGGCTTTGTACGCCGCGTCGACCGGGCCGTCGCCTATCGCTACGTCCTCGTAACGGACGCCGTTTTTGACAAGTCTTATGACGCACGTGGGGGTCGATCTGTTCCCCGCCTGCACGGTGAATCTGTCGAGCGTGAATATATCCGCGCGGTCGAATCTCTCCGACGCTATCGCCTCAAGATCCCTGTCCGTTATATTCTTTTTTCTGTCCGCAAGCTCTTTGAACTTTTCAAACAGAGCGTCAAGCTCCTCTTTTCCGGGCGTGTATCCGAGCTCCGCAAGTCTGCTCTCGAACGCGTGTCTGCCGGAGTGCTTGCCGAGCGTCATCCCGTCAGTCGAGATCCCGATATCCTCCGGTCTCATTATCTCATACGTGCGTCTGTCGTTCATGACGCCGTGCTGATGTATCCCCGCCTCGTGCACGAACGCGTTGTCTCCGACTATCGGTTTATTCTTCGGCGCGCGCGAGCCCGTCACCGCGTAAACGAGGCGGCTCGTTTTATAGATCCGCGTCGTATCGACGCCCGTGCATATGCCGAGCGCGTCGCCCCTGACCTTCAGCGCCATCACGATCTCTTCAAGCGCGGCGTTCCCGGCGCGCTCTCCTATGCCGTTTACGGTGCATTCTATCTGACCGGCGCCGGCTACGGCGGCGGCGAGAGAATTCGCCGCGGCAAGCCCGAGGTCGTTATGGCAATGAGCGGCGATGACGGCGTTTTCGATCCCGGGAACGTGTTCGCGGACGTATCCGACGAGCGCCGCCGTCTCGGCGGGAGTCGAATAGCCGACGGTGTCCGGTATGTTGAGCGTCGTCGCTCCGGCTTCAAGCGCGGCTGACAGCACGAGACACAGGAAATCCCTGTCGGAGCGCGTCGCATCCTCCGCGGAAAACTGAACGTCGCCGCACAGGCTCTTTGCGTATGATACGCAGTCTCTTACCGCCTCGATCACCTGCCGGCGGCTCATTTTCAGCTTGTACTGCAGATGGATGTCCGACGTTGCGATAAATACGTGTATCCTCGGTCTTGCGGCAGCGGAAAGCGCTTTTGCCGCAGCGTCTATATCGGAGCGGACGCAGCGCGCAAGGCTGCATATCACCGGGCGCTTCACAGCCGCGGCGACGGCGGCGACCGCTTCTGCGTCTCCGCCCGACGAAGCGGCGAAGCCCGCCTCTATAACGTCGACGCCGAGCGCTTCGAGCTGGCGCGCTACCTCAAGCTTTTCACGCAGATTCATTGAACAGCCCGGAGACTGTTCCCCGTCTCTCAGCGTTGTGTCGAATATCAATACTTTTCTCATATTCAGATACCGATGCGGAACGCGGCGTTGCTGATGTACACGGGTCCTTTTGCGGACACCGCCTTTACCGCGCCGCCGCCGTTTTTCGGCGGGCATTCCCGTTCCGTTATTTTTACGCCGTCCGCGAAGACCGTGAGTTTTTCTTCGGCGGAATCCATCTCGATCCGCACGGAAACGGCTCCTTTTTTGATTTTGAATTCTTCTCCCTCTATCACGGCGGATCCGTCAGAAAACGACATCCATACTCCGTCCGTCCCGTCGTCCGGCGTGCAGTCGACGCCGTAAAGCCAAATGCCGGCGTAAAGGACGCCTCCGTCCGGCGCGAAACAGTCGAAGCAGAACGTAAAGCTCTCTCCGCTTCCCGGCTCGTAGCGGCACGCGAGATCGAAGAAGCCGTCCTCCGCGACGCCGAGCCAGCCGTCCTTATATTCAAAGCCGGAGCCGGTGACGGCGAAATCGCCGTCGTCAGCCATGATCTGCCTGTCCATCGGAGCATAAGCCCAGCCGTCGCCGTAGGTTTGACCGGACGGCGGCGGAAGCGTTGTTTCACCGTCCGCGCCGCTTTTTTTACACGACTGTATAAATATGAGCGACGCGAGCAGCAGGACGACGATGATCCTTTTCATGCCTCTGTCAGAACGCCCATTTTCCGCGGCGGAATACGGGTACGGTCTTTCCGTCGGCGGTCTTCGCGTCTATGTCGAGTCCTTCGTAACCGATCATGAAATCGACGTGCTCCATGGAGTCGTTCACGCCCATTTCGCGGCACTCCTCGAGCGTTTTGTCTTCATAACCTCTTATCGTGTTCGTGAAGCCCATGCCGAGCGCCAGATGGCACGACGCGTTCTCGTCGAACAGCGTGTTATAGAACAGTATTCCGGACTCGTTTATCGGAGAATTTACGGGGATGAGCGCGCATTCGCCGAGATACGCCGCGCCCTCGTCCATGCTTATCATCTGCTCGAGCAAAGCCTGATTCTTATCCGCCTTCACCTCCACGGCTTTGCCGTTTTCAAAGCGGACGGAGAAATTCTCTATAAGCTCGCCGTTGTACGAAAGAGGCTTCGTCGCGTAAACTATTCCTTCGGCTTTGCCGCGCATAGGCGACGTGAAGCATTCCTCGCTCGGGATATTCGGGTTGTACGTAACGCCTTTAAGGCTCGTTTCCGAGCCGCCGAGGAACATCGCCTCGGGTATCATGCCGACGGTGAGATCAGTGCCGTTGTCGCCCTTGTAATGAAGCTCCGCTATGCCGAGGCTGTTGAGATATGCGCAGCGCTTTGACAGATCGTCATTGTGATCGCACCACGCGGCGATCGGATCGTCCGTCACGCGGGAGGTGAAAAGGATCGCTTCCCACAGCTTTTCGATCGCCTTGCCCTTCGGCAGATCCGGGAATATCTTTTTCGCCCACGCCGCGCCGGGGACAGCGGCGATACACCACTGGTATTTGTTTTCACTCTTGTCTATATACGGCTTGATTATCGGATATCTCTTCTGACCGGCTTTCGCGGTCTTCTTCTGATTTATGCCCTTCATTCCGTCGGGATCGTCGGATTCGACGTAAATACGGCACGGAAGCGTATCGACGTAATGCTGATAACGCGCCTTTTCCCACTCCTCCACCTTTGCCATTGTCGTCACGGTCTGATGGCGGACGTGGATCTTGCGCAGCGGCTGATAACTGAATTCGACCTTTACGGTCCTCGCGCCGGCTTTATAGCATTCGTCGACGAGAAGCTCGATAAACTTCGGCTGGTCGAGCCCGCAGTAGACTATAACGTCCTGGCCCTTCTGTACGTTGACACCCTTTTGAGCGATAAGCCTTGCATACTTTCTCAATACTGTCTGTTTCATGTTGTTTACTCCTTTTTCATATAAAATCGGCGATCACGGTGTTCGACACGAAAGCGCCTTTATCCGTCAGATAAAACCGTTCCGCCGTGTCGGCGGCGAATCCGCCGTTTACGTATTTCTTTATTTGTTTTCCGTATTCCGCCTCGAAATTTCTCCCGAAGCGTATCTCAAAATCCTTTTTATCAATGCCTTCGGCAAGTCTCAGCCGAAGCATGACGTATTCTTCGAGCCTTGCGGCGCCGTCAAGCGTCTCGACCGTATCTGGAGGGATATGTGACAGGAATTTTTCCATATCCGGGCTCTGAACGTATCTTACGTTTCCCGAAAGGGACGCCGCGGAGACTCCGATGCCGATATAGTCGCCGCCGCGCCAGTAGCGCAGATTGTGGCGGCTTTCGTATCCCGGCTTTGCGAAATTGCTTATCTCGTATCTGACATAGCCCGCGCCGCGCAGTCTTGAATTTATCAATTCGTACATATCGGCGACCGTGTCGTCGTCGGGCAGGCGGGGCGCTTCGCGGTAAAGCGGAGTTCCCTCCTCGAGCCTGAGAGCGTACGCGGAGACGTGCTCCGGCCCGAGCCCGGTGACGAATGAAAGACTTTTGTCGAGGCTTTCCGCGCTCTGTCCGGGGATCCCGTACATAAGGTCGAGGTTTATGTTGTCGAAGCCGGCGCGGCGCGCCGACGCGAAGAGCCTTTCCCCGTCCTCCACCGTGTGCGACGTCCTGCCGAGAGCGGCAAGCTCCTCCGAAACGGCTGTCTGTATCCCGGCGGAGATCCGGTTGAAGCCGGCGAGGCGCAGCTCCCTCAGCTCTCCTTCGTCTGTCGTGCCGGGGTTGCATTCCGCGGTTATCTCACAGTTTGAAGAAAGGTGAAAGCGTGACGCAACAGCTTCAAGCACTCGGATCAGCCGTTTCGCCCCGATATACGAAGGCGTGCCGCCGCCGAAGTAAACGCTTGCGGCGTTACCCGGCTCGCACAGCTTTATCCGCCTTATGAGCTCGGCGGTGTATTCGTCCGCCGTCGACGTATCCGGCGACGAGCAGAAATCACAGTATCCGCATTTGCTTTTGCAGTACGGTATGTGGATATATACCGCCGTGTCACTCATCGAGCTTCAGCACCGCCATGAACGCCTCGCTCGGCACTTCGACCGAACCGAAGGTCCTCATGCGCTTTTTGCCTTCCTTCTGCTTTTCGAGAAGCTTCTTCTTTCTCGTTATATCGCCGCCGTAGCATTTTGCAAGCACGTCCTTGCGCATCGCCTTGACGGTCTCACGCGCGATTATCTTTCCGCCTATCGCCGCCTGAACGGGGATCTCAAAAAGCTGTCTCGGTATGTTCTCCTTCAGCTTTTCGACCATCTTGCGGGCGCGGCCGTACGCCTTGTCCGCGTGGATTATGAACGTAAGCGCGTCGATTATCTCGCCGTTGAGCATTATATCGAGCTTGACGAGCTTGCTCTCGTCATATCCGTCAAGCTCGTAGTCGAGCGAGGCGTAGCCGCGGCTGCGGCTTTTCAGCGAATCGAAGAAATCGTATATTATCTCGTTCAGAGGGAGCCTGTAATGGATCTCTACGCGTTCCGTGTCGAGATAATCCATCGTTATGAACACGCCGCGCCTTTCCTGACACAAGGTGTTTACGGCTCCGATATAAGCCTTCGGAGTCAGAAGCGTGGCCTTCACCATCGGCTCGTACGCCGCCTCTATCCTGTCTGCGGCGGGGTAGTTCAGCGGGTTGTCTATCGTCAGCTCCTCGCCGGTCTTCAGAAGCCCCTTGTATATGACGGACGGAGCCGTGGTCACTATGTCGAGATTGAACTCACGCTCGAGCCGCTCCTGGATTATATCCATGTGCAGAAGCCCGAGGAAGCCGCAGCGGAAGCCGAAGCCGAGCGCGGCGGACGTCTCCGGCTCGAACGTGAGCGAGGCGTCGTTCAGCTGGAGCTTCAGTATCGCGTCCTTCAGATCCTGATACTTTGCGCCGTCGGCGGGATATATGCCGGAAAACACCATCGGGATGCATTTTTTGAAGCCCGGGAACGGAGTATCCGTCGGCGCCGCGGCGTGAGTCACGGTGTCGCCCACGCGCGTGTCGCTTATGCTTTTGATCGAGGCGGTGATATATCCGACCTCGCCCGCGCGTATGCAGTCCGACTGGGACAGACCGAACGGAGCCATGTATCCGACGGATACGACGTCGAATTCCGCGCCGGTATTCATCATTCTTATCCTCTCACCGGGGCGCAGGGTCCCGTCTATCACGCGGACGTAGACGACGACTCCCAGATACGAATCGTAGTAGGAATCGAAAATAAGGCATTTCAGCGGAGCGGTGTCGTCGCCCTTGGGAGACGGCACGTCGGAGACTATGCGGTCAAGCACCTCCTGTATATTTATGCCGTTTTTCGCGGAGATCTCCGGCGCGTCAAGCGCTGGGATCCCGATCGTATCCTCAATTTCGTGCTTGACCCTCTCCGGCATGGCGGCGGGAAGATCTATCTTGTTCACGACGGGCACGACTTCAAGCCCGTTGTCTACGGCGAGATACGCGTTCGCCATCGTCTGAGCCTCGACGCCCTGCGTCGCGTCGACGACGAGGACTGCGCCCTCGCAGGCGTTGAGCGACCTCGAAACTTCATAGTTGAAGTCGACGTGCCCGGGGGTGTCTATGAGATTCAGAACGTACTCTTCGCCGTCCGGGGCGGTGTAGTCGAGCCTTACGGCGCGCGCCTTGATGGTTATGCCGCGTTCACGCTCGATATCCATATTGTCAAGCAGCTGCTCCTCCATATCCCTGTCGGACACGGTGCGCGTTATCTGCAGAAGTCTGTCGGCAAGGGTGGATTTGCCGTGATCTATATGCGCGATTATACTGAAATTTCTTATTTTGTCTCTGTCGTACATCTGATGCTCCAAATTATAATATTTCATTTTATTTTATCATACCGGAGACGAAAAGTCAAGAGATTTTGCAGGATTTGCGGCCGCGCCTTTCAAAATAAAAAAGACGCTTCATTAGCCGACTGTCCTTTGGGACAGTCGGCAGTTATGAGTTCCGCTTACGCGGAACGTTATGAGCGCTGACGCGCGTTATGATTGCTTCGCAAATTATGAGTGCCTGCGGCACGTTTGCGGAACTCATATCATAATGTTGAGGCGAAGCCTCAATTCATAACTATTACGCATCGCGTGCAATCATAACTGTAAACTGTTTCTTTGACGTTTGTCACACAAACGTCCTGTCGGCAG